>JBOHDD010000071.1:0-3109 GCA_050699155.1 Nocardioidaceae bacterium | reverse complement strand
CCGAGCAGGGCGGCCGGGAACAGCTTGACGGTGGTGACACCGAGCTGGAGAGCGGCACCCGCCTCGCTCGGGGTGGCCACACCGGGCAGGAAGGGTACGCCGATGCGCTCGGCGGCATGCACCGTGTCGACGTCGAGCCCGGGGGCGATGGCGAACCGGGCGCCGCATTCGACCGCTCGACGCAGTCGCTCCGGTGTGGTCACCGTCCCGGCGCCCACCGGCGTACCCTCCGGCGCGGCCTCCACCACGGCTCGCAGCGCCTGCACCCCCTCCGGGCGTTCGAGGGTCACCTCGACGAGCCGCACCCCGATGTCCCATACCTCGCACGCCGCGGCGACGGCGGCATCGGCGTCCAGACCGCGGAGGATGGCGATCACCGGCAGGTCATCGAGGTGGTGCGCGAAGAAGGCGGCCCACGAGGAGGCCGTGGTCACGGGTGGTCTGGTCACGGGTGGTCCCATCCGAGCTCCTCACTGACAGCGTCCGCGGTGGTGACGACGTCCGGGACGAGCGCGAGCAGCTCGTCGCGCTCGAGCACCATCCGCGGGACCGAGACAGAGACCGCGGCGCAGACGACGCCGGCAACGTCGCGGACCGGTGCCGCGACGCAGTGGATGAACTCCTCGTGCTCGAAGTCGTCCATGGCCCATCCCTGTCGGCACACCCGCTCCAGCTCGCGGTCCAGCTCCTCGCGGGTGGTGAGCGTGTGAGGGGTGTATCGCCGGAACGGCGGCGTCTGGAGGAAACGGCCGCGCTCATCCGACGACATCTGCGCGAGGATCGCCTTCCCGACACCGGTGGCGTGCGGAGCAGCGACCGCACCGATCCGGGAGTACATCCGGATCGCGTGACGTGACTCGACCTTGTCGAGGTAGACCACGGACCGCTCCTCCAGGCCCGCGAGGTGCACCGTGTGTCCGCATCGGTCGCCGAGGCCGCGCAGGTGTTCGGCGGCCGCGGTCCGGATGTCGAGGCTCTCCACAGCGGTGTGCGCCAGCATCCTCATCCGGGGTCCTAGCTGGTAGCGCCCGTCTGCTCCTCGACGTACGAAACGCTCCCCCTCCAGCACCCGCAGCAGCCGAAGGGAGGTGGTGCGATGCACATCGAGCCGCCGCCCGACCTCACTGATCGTGGCCGGCCCCTTGGCCAGCTCGACCAGGATGTGGAGAGCCCGCTCGACGCTACCCGACATGCGTCGCCCTCGCCTCGTCCGGTGGCAGGTCGCCGTGCACCTGCAGCACCTCCGCTGCAAGACGGTTGCCCCGGGCCAGACACTCCGGCCACCCGGCGGAGTCCAGGACTCCGTGGAGGACACCCGCCGCGAACGCGTCGCCCGCCCCGACCGGCTCGACCACGTCGACCTGCGGTGCGGGTAGGTGCCAACGACGACCGGCCTGGAACACGGTCGCACCGTCGGAACCCTGCTTGACCACGAGCGTCCCGTCCGGACCCAGCAGCCGCCACACCTCGTCGACCGTGCTCGCCCCCCACAGGGCGTTGGCCTCGTCGACGCCGCAGAAGACGATGTCGGCACGTCCGGCGAGGTCGCGAAGCGTGTCGGAACCACCGTGGGCATGCAGTCGCGGTCGGTAGTTCACGTCGAAGCTCCGCAGCACACCGGCCGGTGCGTCGTCGAGGAGACCGGCGACCAGCGCGTGACCGGGCTCCGAGATCGCCGCGGTGATTCCGGTCGTGTGCACGAGCCGTGGGCGTCGTGCCCAGACCGCGTGCAGGTCAGCGGGTCCGAGCGTGCAGGCGGCCGACCCACGGCGGTAGTAGACAACCGTCGTGCCGGCCTCGCCGAACTCCTTGACGTACAACCCGGTCGGGTGGTCGGGCTCGAAGCGCACCTCGCTGCAGTCGACGCCTTCAGCGGCCACGCGAGAACGCACGTAGCGGCCGAACGCGTCATCGCCGAGGGCACTGTGCCACACCACCTGCCGACCGAGGCGGGACAGATGGATGGCCACGTTGCTCTCGGCGCCGCCGATGTCGCGGCGGAACGTCTCGGCCCGCTCGGGCGGCTGCGGAGGGTCGGGGACGAGCAGCAGCATGGTCTCGCCGATGCACACTGCGTCGACGAGGAAGCCGTCCGGCCGACTCACCCGACCACGCTCCTCTCGCTCCCCGAGCCCACCGTTGACGGGCGTACGACGGCGATGCTAGACACGCTGTTGGACCATACGCAACAGTGCTGCAGATCATGCAGCATAAGGACCACAAATCCGGAGCACGACCATGAACACCCTGGACGACGAGCGGGTCGAGTCGCGGAGCCTGCCCGTCAGCCCCGCGTCACCGGCCGAGGTCAGGGGCGCCGGCTGGGCGCTCGACGACCTGTGGCTGCCCGCGGTCGTGTGCGACGCAGCGGCACTGGAGCACAACCTCGACCGGTTCGCGCGCTGGTGCACCGAGCACGGTGTCGACCATGCACCGCATGGCAAGACGACGATGGCACCGCGCCTCTGGGCCGCCCAGCTGCAACGCGGTGCCTGGGCGATCACCGCCGCGACCGTGGCACAGGCACGGACGATGAGGCGGTACGACGTACCCCGCGTGCTCCTCGCCAACGAGGTGACCGACCCGAGTCAGCTGCGGTGGGTCGCCGAAACCACCCTCGACCCGGACTTCGAGCTGTACTGCCTCGTCGACAGTCCCGCGGTGCTCGAAGCCGTGCGGACCGCCCTGGAGCGGGTCGAGGGATCGCAGCAGCTGCCGGTGCTCGTCGAGCTCGGGGTACCGGGCAGGCGCACCGGCGTGCGCGGCGTCGACGCGGCACGCGAGCTGGCGGAGTCGGTGGCCGTCGACCCGCGGCTGCGGCTCGCCGGGGTCGAAGGCTACGAGGGGGTGCTGCCCATGCGGCGCGACCAGGAGGCCCTTGCCGACGCGCGTGGGTGGCTGAGACAGCTGGCCGGACTGGTGTCGGTCTGCGACCGCCTAGGACTGTTCGCCGAGTCCGCAGAGATCATCGTCAGTGCAGGTGGGAGCGCCCTCGTCGACGTCGTCACCGAGGTGTTCGCCGAGCTGCCGCAGTCGTCACGAACCGTGCGACGCGTCGTCCGCTCCGGTTGCTATGTCACCCACGACCACCTGTCGTACGAACGCAGCT
>JBOHDD010000070.1:0-13675 GCA_050699155.1 Nocardioidaceae bacterium | reverse complement strand
CGCTGCGCGACCTGGCGGAGAAGGAGGCGATCGCCGGTCGAGCCGTCGAGCTGGTCCGCCCGGGCACCGGCATCGGGCTGTCCGCCGGTTCGACGACCTGGGTGCTCGCCCGCCGGCTCTGCGACGTGCCCGACCTGACAGTGGTGACCAACTCGACACGGGTCGCCGACGTGCTGCATCAGGCCGCTCGTCCCGACCAGAGCGTCGTGCTTACCGGCGGAATCCGCACACCCTCGGATGCGCTGGTCGGACCACTCGCCGTGAGCGCACTCAGCTCACTGCACCTCGACCTCGTCTTCATGGGAACCCACGGCATGGACAGCAGCAGTGGCTTCACCACGCCGAACCTGATGGAAGCCGAGACCAACCGCGCGTTCATCCGTGCGGCCCGCAGGCTGGTGGTCCTCGCCGACCACACGAAGTGGGGAGTGCTCGGGCTCAGCGCCTTCGCCTCCGCGCGCGATGTCAACGTCCTGGTCACCGACAGCAGGCTTCCTCGAAGCGCACGACGGCTGATCAGCGACCAGGTCGAGGAGATGCTCGTTGCCGAGGTCGAGGCCTAGGTGTACCCGGCCAGCCCGCGTGAAGCAACCCACCCGATGCGGCTAACATGCTCGGCGATGCGCCCGAGCCTCAGCGACACCGACTTCCAACGTGCGAACGAGTGGTACTACCTCCGCTCCGTCCGAGACGCCGTCGAGGAGGCCTACTGGGCATCCGCATGGCGTCCCGAGCGCGAGGTCGCCAAGGTGCTGTCCCAGGCCCTCGAACGCCGCGGGATCGAGCCGGAGGCCGAAGCCGTGCGCGGTGGTGCCGGGCTGATCAGCCGTGGGCGCCGGCCCCTCATCCTGCACTCCGAGATCCTGGAGCCGGGCAGCGGACGGCGACGCAACTGAACCCTTCACCGGGGCAGCGGATCGTGAGCAGACGACCCGCCCGTTGGGGTTGACGTGTGCCGGAGTGGCACTTAGATTGCCTGGGAAATCGATTACCGAGACTTCACGCTGCGCCGCAGCGACACCTTTGCCCTGCCTGAGGAGGAATGCGTGGCGACGCCACCGCTGCTGCGGATCGAGCATGCCAGCAAGAGGTTCCCCGGCGTACAGGCCCTGTCCGACGTCGGGCTGGAGCTGCGGTACGGCGAGGTGCTCGGGCTGGTGGGTGAGAACGGCGCGGGCAAGTCGACCCTGATGAAGCTGCTCGCCGGCATCCACCAGATGGACGAGGGGCAGATCTTCATCGAGGGCGAGCCGGTCTCGGTCGCCGACTCCCGGACGGCACACGAGCTCGGTGTCAGTGTCATCCATCAGGAGTTCAACCTGATGGCCGACCTCACCGTCGCGCAGAACATCTTCATCGGCAGGGAGCCCCGCGGCGGCGGGATGTTCCTGCGCGAGCGCGAGCTGAACCGGCGTGCCCGAGAGCTGTTCGACCGGCTCGACATCGAGATGGACGTGCGACGCGAGGTCGGCGGCCTCAGTGTCGCCAAGCAACAGATGGTCGAGATCGCCAAGGCACTGTCGTTCGACGCCCGTGTGCTGGTCATGGACGAGCCCACTGCCGCCCTGAACGACACCGAGGTCCACTCGCTCTTCAAGCTGATCGAGGACTTCCGCACCGACAGGACTGGCGTCATCTACATCTCCCACCGCATGGAGGAGCTGCAGGCGATCACGGACCGCATCACCGTGCTCCGCGACGGTCACCACATCGACACGCTGGTCACCGAGGGCACCAACACCCAGGAGATCATCTCGTTGATGGTGGGCCGGACCATCACCAGCCAGGAACGCCCCCAGCCCCGCACGGAGCACCAGGCCGAACCGGTCCTCCAGGTCGAGGGCCTGTCCACCAGGTCGCTGCTGAAGGACATCTCCTTCGAGCTGCACAAGGGCGAGATCCTGGGCTTCGCGGGCCTGATGGGTGCCGGCCGCACCGAGCTCGCGCGAGCCCTCGTGGGTGCCGACCCCATCGACGGGGGGATCATCCGCATCGGCGGGACGCCGGTGAACGTGCGAAGCCCCGCGGACGCGGCTCGGCACGGCGTCGGTCACCTGTCCGAGGACCGCAAGCGCTTCGGGCTGCTGCTCGAGCAGGACGTCAACACCAACATCATGCTCCCGTCGCTCGAGCGCTACACGAACCGGTTCGGTGTGGTCCGCGACAAGGCAGGCAGCAAGACGTCCGCGGCCATGGTGGACAAGCTACGGATCAAGACCCCCTCGCTCCGCCAGCCGGTGAAGAACCTCTCGGGAGGCAACCAGCAGAAGATCGTGATCGCCAAATGGCTGGCGAAGGACAGCGACATCCTGATCTTCGACGAGCCCACCCGAGGAATCGACGTCGGCGCGAAGGAAGAGATCTACCAGCTGCTGGAAGACCTGGTGGCACAGGGCAAGTCGATCATCATGATCTCCTCGGAGCTCGAGGAGATCATCCGCATGTCCCACCGCGTGGTGGTGATGTGCGCAGGGCGCATCACCGGCGTTCTCGACAGCAGCGACGTCGACCAGGAAGTGGTCATGGAACACGCAACACGGTTCAGCGCATGAGCAGCCCGGAGGGAAACGTGACGGCAACAGAGACCGCTGCACGGCAGAGCAGGATGGCCATCGTGCTCGGGAGGATCGACGTCCGCGCACAGCTCCAGCAGCTGCTCGCCTTCGCCAGCCTCATCGTCCTGTTCCTGTTCTTCTCGCTGGTCAACGAGAACTTCATGGAGTGGTCCAACGTCAGCGGGATCCTGCTCTCCACCGCAGTGATCGGCGTGCTCGCGCTGGGCACCACGTTCGTGATCATCACTGCCGGGATCGACCTGTCGACGGGCACCGGGATGACGCTCTGCGCCGTGATGACCGGCGTCTTCCTGACGAACATGCAGCTCCCGCTGCTGGTCGGAGTCGTCGGTGGCATCCTCACCGGTGCGGTGATGGGGCTGGTGAACGGGTTCAACGTCGCGATCCTGCAGATCCCGCCGTTCATCGCGACGCTGGCGATGATGATGGTCGCGCAGGGCCTGGCGCTGGTGATCTCCGGCACCCAGCCGATCTACTTCACCGATGTCGACGGCTTCATCGACATTGCACTTGGTGAGCTGATACCGGGGCTGCCCAACGCCGTACTCGTGCTCTTCGCGATGGCGGTCATCGGTGCCGTCGTCCTCGCGAAGACCCTGTTGGGGCGCTACACGTTCTCCATCGGCAGCAACGAGGAGGCCACCAGCATCTCCGGCATCAAGGTGCGCAAGTGGAAGATCCTCATCTACACGTTCGCCGGTGTCTTCACCGGCGTGGGTGGCGTGATCATTGCCGCCCGCCTGAACTCGGCACAGCCCGCGCTGGGCATGGGCTACGAGCTGCAGGCGATCGCGGCGGTCGTCATCGGCGGTACGTCGTTGAGCGGCGGGAGAGGCACCATCGTCGGCACGATGATCGGCGCCCTGATCATGAGCGTGCTCACCAACGGGCTGCGCATCATGTCCATCCCGCAGGAGTGGCAGACCGTCGTGATCGGAGGCGTCATCCTGGTCGCGGTCTACGCCGACAACATCCGACGACGCCGGGCGGCGTGACCGCCGATGAAGCACCCACCTCACCAGTTCGCTGCAAGGTCCGACAAGGGAGATGAGTTCGCATGAGGAACAGGCTGATCAGAGTCGGCGCGCTCGCCGCCGCAACCATGGCCCTGGCGGCATGTGGCTCGTCGGGAGCCGCTGACGAGGGAGAGGGCGGCAAGCCGTACATCGCGATCGTCTCGAAGGGCTTCCAGCACCAGTTCTGGCAGGCGGTGCAGCAGGGCGCGCAGCAGGCGGCCAAGGAGCACAACGCCAAGATCACCTTCGAGGGCCCCGACAGCGAGACCGACGTCGACGAACAGATCCAGATGCTGCAGACCGCGCTGGACAGGGACCCCGATGCCATCGGCTTCGCCGCTCTGGACAGCCAGGCGTCGATCCCGCTGATGTTGCAGGCCGAGCAGTCCGACATCCCGGTGGTCGCCTTCGACTCCGGCGTGGAGAGCGACGTACCGGTCTCGACGGCCGCCACGGACAACAAGGCCGCGGCCGCGCTGGCCGCGAAGAAGATGGCCGAGGAGATCGGTGGCACCGGCAAGGTCGCGTTGGTGGTGCACGACCAGACGAGCGTCAGTGGCATCGACCGTCGTGACGGCTTCGTGGAGTACATGAAGCAGAACGAGCCAGGCATCCAGATCGTCGACATCCAGTACGGCGGTGGAGACCAGCTCAAGTCGACCGACCTGGCGAAGGCCATCATGGCGGCGCACCCCGACCTCAAGGGCATCTTCGGGGCCAACGAGGGGTCGGCGATCGGCGTGGTGAACGCGGTCAAGGAGCTCGGCAAGGCCGGTGACCTGACGGTGGTCGGCTTCGACTCCGGTCAGGCGCAGATCAACGCGATCAACAGCGGTGTGATGACCGGCGCCATCACCCAGGACCCCATCGACATCGGCTACCAGACCGTCAAGACAGCGGTGGACGCCATCGAGGGCGAGGAGGTGCCGAAGGTCATCGACACCGACTACTACTGGTACGACAAGTCGAACATCGACGACCCGCAGATCCAGAAGGTCCTGTACAACTAGGGCAGGTCGACGTCACCGCAGAGGTGCACGCGCACACCGAGCGCGTCGAGCATCGCCGCCTTGGCCAGCAGTGCCTTGTCGGCGGTGGCGGCGTCGGGTGCGTAGACCACGTTCGCGTGGTTCGCCTTGTGCCTGGCCATCAGCTGGTCACGACCGACACCGTGCAGCACCGCGTGCATGATCGGCCACTGAGGGGTCGTCGCCCGGAGGCGGCGTTCGGTCTCCTCCGCCGGTAGCTCCACCACGGTGCCACGACCGAGGTCGGCATGCAGCACCCCGTCCATGATGAACACCCGTGACCAGACGATCTCGCCCGGCCGGGAGACGCCGCTGAGGGTGCCTCCGCCCAGTGGGAAGAACATCGGTGGCTGCCGCTTGCTGTAGGACCTGCCGTACCCGCCGTTGTGCGAGGCCGGAACCGAGCCGGAGATCTCGAAAACCCAGACGAACTCCCCGTCGTACTCCTCGCCCCAACGGACGTCGTGCAGCGTCGTCGCAGGGTCGAGCCCCATGGCGGTCCAGATGCGGTTCGTGACCAGCGAGTCGACGGCAACGCCCTCGTCCACCTCGTTGAAGTGCGGTAGCGGGGTGCCGGCGTAGAGCTCGCGACGCCCGTCGCGGCTGAAGACCGGTGGACGCTGCACGTTGTTCAGCAGGCCCTCGGCGAGGTCGCTGGCCGGGACGGTGTTCTTGAGTCCCTGCTGGTACTGGATGCCGACCGCGTCGAGCCCGAAGTCGTCGGAGATCCGCAGCGCGGCGACGTACATCTTGAACTGGCTGATCAGCTGGCTGTCGGTGAGCTCGGTGGCCTCGTCGGTGCCGGTGTGGAAGACCAGGCCGGCGTCGTCCAGCCACCCCCTGACTGCCTTGGCCTCGTCGTCGGTGACGGTCTCCATCTCGGCGACGAGGGCGCTCTGCGACAGGCGCTCCTTGTAGATGCCGAGCGGGTTCAGCAGCTCGTCGTCGAAGATCGCGTTGTACATCCCCATGCAACCCTCGTCGAAGACACCGATGATCGCCTTCTCGGTGGAGAGCTGGCCGGCGAGCGCCCCGCCGAGGTCGACCTCGGGACCGGCGGTGAGGGCCGGCAGGTCACGCACATGGCTCTGGTCGTGCGTCACCCGGCCGCTCTCGAGCCAGGTCTTGAGACCGGAGACCGCCCACTCGTCGGTGAAGTCCTTGCTCCAGAGTGCCGAGTGCTCGACTCCGGCCTTGGTGAGGCTCGCGGTGAGGTTCAGCAGGCCGACCAGGCCGGGGAACTCGCCGTGCCAGTTGGCGACGACGAGGATCGGGCCCCGGTGGCTGCGCAGCCCGGGGAGCACATGGTGGCTGTACTGCCAGACCGCCTCCACCACGATCAGCGGCGCATCCTGGGGGATCCGCTTGAAGACCTCGATACCGACGCGCTGACTGTGGATGAACCCGTGGCCGAGCTCGTCGTCGTACTCGTGCCCGCGCTGCACCTGCCAGCCGAGCGATGCGAGTGCTGCCGTCACGTCGGCCTCGAACCTCTGCTGCGCCGGCCAACACGTGCGGTTGGCGCTCCGTCGGAGGTCACCGCTGGCCACCGTGTAGACGGTCTGGGGCTGCGCCCGCAGAGGCTCCGGCAGGACTGGCATGGCGTAGGTGGTCATCGCGTGGCTCCTTCGTCGTGGATGTCAGTCGCGCTCGTGGTCAACGTCCCTGCCGTGCCGCGAGGGTGTGCGCGATCGTGCGCGTGCTGGTGTAGATGTCGAGGTACGCGGCATAGAGCTCGTCGTAGCCTGCGGCCAGCTCGGGTCGTGGCTCCCGGACCTCCTTCACCGGGTTCCAAGTGTCGATCGACATGTCCGCGACCGACTGGGCGGCCAGGAAGGCTCCGCCGTAGCTCGCCCCGATGGTCTGAGTCGGTACGACCTGCGCGCGCTGCGTGATGTCGGAGACGATCTGCGTCCACACGTCGCCCTGGGTGCCGCCCCCGACGGCGACGACCCGGCGCACGTCGCCTCCGGCGGCCTCGATGGTCTCGATGTTGTGGCGTACGCCGAGACCGGTCGCCTCCAGCGCGGCACGGTACAGGTCACCTCGGGTGTGTGACAGCGTGAGGCCGGCGATGAGGCCGCGGGCCTGCGGGTCCATGATCGGGGTTCGCTCACCCGCGAAGTAGGGCAGCATGAGCAACCCGTTCGCCCCGGGGCCGGACCGGTCGGCGAGCTGCAGCAGCTCGGCGTAGTCCGCCGAACCGAAGAGGTCGCGCAGCCATCCGGTGATCGCGCCGGACGTGGCCATCCCGGCGGCCAGGTTTCGGGTGTCGGGAAAGGCGCCGACCGTACCCCACAGCGACGGGCTGGTCACCTTGGCCGGCACGGTGTTGATGAGGAACATCGTCGTGCCGTACATCAACATCAGGTCGCCGACACCCTGCGCGCCGACGCTGACCGCCTCGGCCCAGGCGTCGATCGTGCCCGTCGTCACCGGAGTCCCCTCGGGTACGCCGGTGAGCTCGGCGGCCTCGCGACGCACGGTGCCGGCGATCTCACCGGACCAGCGCAGGGGCGGCATCGGCAGCTCAGGCGCGATGGCGTCGACCCAGGGTTGGTACCACTCACGCCGGTCGGTGTCGTAGAGCGGGGTGCACTGGCTCGCCGAGTGCTGGTCGAGCACGTACTCCCCAGTGAGCCGGAAGGCGAGCCAGGAGCTCGGCACGAAGAAACGGGTTGCCTGCTTGAAGAGCGCGGGCTCCTCGTCCGCGACCCAGGCAAGCTTCGCACCGGCGGCCTGCGTGGACAGTGCTGATCCACACCGCGCACGGATCTCGTCCTCGCCGAACCGTGCGTTCAGCTCCGCGATCTGCGGGGTCGACCGCGTGTCGACGCCGTACAGGATCGCGGGACGCACGGGTGTATCCCGATGGTCGGTGAGCAGCACGCAGGGACCCATCCCGCTGACCCCGACGGCCACGACCTCGGCGTCCGCGGGCGCCAGGAGCTCTGCGCTGAGGGAGACGAACTCCTGCCACCAGACCTCGCCGTCCATCTCCACCCAGCCGGGCCGGGGCCGCTCGACCGCATGCTCGCGCGTCGCCATGCGCAGCACCTGCCCGTCCAGCCCCACCAGGACGCCCTTGCTGCTCGACGTGCCGATGTCCACGCCGATCACTGCCCGAAGCATGCCGGTCAGGGTTGCAGAAATCGATTTCCCCGTCAAGGGCTCGGCGACGGCTCACACCCGCCGCGAGCTCTCCCGGACCTGCAGGCTCGGCGGCAGCACGACGGTGCGCGCAAGGCCAGGGTCGGCGGACAGCCGCGCGGCCAGCAGGCGGCCGGCCTCGCGCCCCATGTCGTACGTCGGCTGCTGCACGGTCGTCAGCCTCGGTCTGGTCAACCGCGCCCACGGGATGTCGTCGAACCCGACCACCAACATGTCGGCGGGGATCTCCACCCCCGCGTCGACCAGAGCCTCGAGCGCGCCCACGGTCATCAGGTTGTTGGTGACGAACACGCCGTCGGGCCGGCTCTCCATGGCAAGCAGCCGCTGCGCACCGTCGTACCCGCCGTCCTCCTTGAAGTTCTCCAGGACCTCCAGATCGGCGTCGACCGTGCGTCCGGCGGCCTGGTGGGCCAGCCGGAAGCCCTGGAGGCGCTCCGACGCCGTGGTGGTGCGAGTCGGGCCGGTGATGCACGCGATCCGCCGGCAGCCGGAGTCCATCAGGTGCTGGGTCGCCAGTCGTGCGCCCCAGACGTTGTCCACCAGCACGGTGTCGACGTCGAGCCGCCCGACCCGCCGGTCGACCGCGACCACCGGGACCCCCCGGTCGACGAGGCCCGAGAGGTCGCTGCCCGCCTCCGACGCGGGCGAGACGATCACCCCGGCCATCTGCTCGGCCAGCGCGATCTCGATGTATCTCTGCTCCTTGTCCAGGTCGTCGTCGCTGTTGCACAGCACCAGCGAGTAGCCCGCCTCGTGCGCGGCGTCCTCGACCCCCCGGACCATCGCGGTGAAGAACGGGTTGCCGATGTCGGAGATGATCAGCCCCCAGACCTTCGTCCCGCGCCGGCGCAGGTTGCGGGCCACCCCGTTGGGTCGGTAGTCGAGCTGCCGGACCGCGGCATGGACACGCTTGGCGAGGTCGGGCGAGACGTCCGTGCGGCCGTTGAGCACCCGGGAGACGGTCGCGGGCGACACCCCCGCCCTGGTGGCGACGTCGTAGATGGTGGACACCGTTGGCCTCTGCGTCGGTAGGTTCGGGCTGGGTGACGCTCGGATGGTACACCGATTTCGCGGGCACCACCGGTGCCGTCCTGTGCTCAGCAGGCGCTGCCCGAATCGATTGCTGACGTAATCGATTCAGCAGGGGGTTGACGGCGCCGACTTCACGACTCTAGGTTTACGGAAATCGATTGCTCACGCCACCCGCGGCGGCGAGCACGAGCCTCTCTCCTGGAGCGCCTCATGTCGGATCAAAGGTTCGCATCTCGCCCCGCCGCGGTGGCCGGGTCGGCGGGACTCAGCCGGCGCAGCCTCCTGCGCGGCGCAGCCGGCGCGCTCGCGCTGCCTGCCCTCGGTGGTTCGGCGGCCACCTTGCTGGCCGGGTGCGGAGGCAGCGGCGGCGGCAGCAGCAAGCAGCTGACCTTCTGGAACTTCTACGCCCCCGCCGACGACGGCAACCCGCAGAGCCAGTGGTTCGTCGATCTGGTGAAGAAGTGGAACACCGACAACGAGGTCCAGATCAAGCTGCGCTACCTGCCGGTCTCGGACTACCTGGCCGGGACCTCGCTGCAGACCGCGTTCCAGTCCGGCGACGGCCCGGACATCTTCCTGATCAGCCCCGGAGACTTCCTGCGGTACTACAACGGCGGCGTCCTTGCCGACCTCACGCCGTACCTGTCAAAGGAGGCCCAGGCGGACTTCCTCCCCGGCGTACTCGACACCCGGATGGTCGAGGACAAGATATTCGGCCTGCCGATGGAGGTGGAGCCGCTCGGCCTGTACTACAGCCCAGCCGCCTTCGAGAGTGTGGGCCTCTCCGAGGCAGACGTCCCGACGACGTGGGACCAGCTGCTCGACGTGGCAGACAAGCTCACGAACGAGAAGCGCTACGGCGTGCTGTTCGAGACGATCTCCGGCTACTACCAGAACTTCACCTGGTACCCCTTCATGTGGATGGGTGGCGGCAACGCCGTCGAGAACGGCAGGAGCGCCTTCGACTCACCCGCCACGGAGCAGGCGCTCAAGCTGTGGCAGGACACCATCCGTACCGGGGTGGCGCCACGCAAACCGCAGGGCGACGGCGCCGGCAATGCCTCGGCAAACCTGGCCTCCGGGTACTGCGCGATACAGCAGACCGGCACGTGGGCCGTTGCCGACCTGGAGCTGAACAAGAAGAGCTTCGAGTACGGCGTGGCGCCACTTCCGGTGCCCAGCGGTGGCACGTACACCACCGACATGGGCGGCTGGGCCTTCGTCGCCAACGCCAAGGGCGCCAACCCGGAGGCGGCCGCGAAGTTCGTCGCGTGGGCCCTCGGATCGACCGAGGCCGACGGAATCGAGCGTTGCCGCCAGTGGAACAGCGTCGTGAAGACAACGGTGCCGACCCGGAAGTCCGTCAAAGAGGCAGCCATCAGCGAGGGCGCCTACGCCGAGGGCGCCATGGCCACGTTCATCGACGAGATAGCACCCGGTGGACGCTCCGAGCCGCGCTACCCACCCGAGATCTACCAGGCTGTCTCGGACGCGCTGCAGGCCTGCCAGCTGGACGGCACGGATCCCCAGCAGGCTGCCGCCGAGGCGTCCTCGACTATCAGCACGTACCTCGAGTCGTACCAGGGCGCACCGGTCGTCTAGGGCATCGATGTCGACAACGGTCACACCCGAGGCACCTCCACGATCACCTTCGGCGGCGGCTCCTGCCTCGCGTCGCAGACGCCGACGGCGGGAGGTGATGGCTGCCTACCTGTTCCTGACACCCGACCTGCTCGGCCTGGCCCTGTTCGTCCTGCTGCCGATGCTGCTCGCCTTCGGTGTGGCGTTCTACTCTGTCGACGGCTTCGGCAACTACGCCTTCGTCGGCCTCGACAACTACCGCATGATGGCCTCGGATACCAAGCTGTGGAAGTCCCTCGGTGTGACCGGCATCTACACACTCGCCTTCGTCCCGCTGACGTTCGTCTCTGCCCTGGCACTGGCGCTGCTGGTGCGCAGCCAGTTCAAGGGGGTGGGGTGGGTGCGTGCGGCGTGCTTCCTGCCCCACGTGGTCAGCCTGGTCGTCGTGGGCCTCATCTGGCAGTTCCTGCTCGTCGACAAGCGCGGTGCGCTGGCTGTGCTTCTGCGGCCTTTCGGTCTCGGCGAGGTCTCCTTCCTCGGCTCACCCTCGTTGGCACTCACCACGTATGTGCTGGTCAGCGTCTGGTTCTTCGCGGGCTACTTCATGCTGGTCTTCCTGGCCGGGCTGAAGGACATCCCCCGCGAGCTGGAGGATGCCGCGCGGGTGGACGGGGCGAACGCCTGGCAGCGCTTTCGCAACGTCACCTGGCCGCTGCTGCGTCCGACGAGCTTCTTCGTGCTGGTATACGCGACCATCGGGGCCGTCACCGGTCTGCAGGCCTTCGACCTGGCCTACGTGCTCACCCAGGGTGGCCCGGCGGACGCCACCACCACGATCGTCGTCTACATCTACGAGCAGGCGTTCACCTTCACCAACCTCGGTTACGCCGCGGCGATGACGACACTCGCCGTCGCCATCCTGACAGTCCTGACGGGCCTGATGTTCGCGGTCACCCGAGGGGGGCGCTTCGATGAGAGCTGAACGCGTCCGCAAGCCGCGGCTGCCCGGAGTGTGGCAGCTGGTGGCCTACCTGGTCGCGATCCTCATCGTGGCGCCCATGCTGTGGGTCCTGTTGAGTGCGTTCAAGCCCAGCGCCGAGGTCTTCGACCCCGGCCTGCCCTCGACGCTCACCCTGGACAACCTCCTCTACGTACTGACCGAGATCCCGTTGCCGCTCTTCCTGCTCAACAGCGCGATCGTCGCCGTGTCGGTGACCGTGATCGCGTTGTTCACCCACTCGATGGCGGCGTACGCACTGGCGCGACTCCGCTTTCCGGGCCGGGGGCTGATCTTCACGGCCATCATCTCGACGCTGCTGGTCTCGCTGCCCGTCATCCTGGTCCCGCTGTTCCTGGTCGTGAAGCAGCTGGGGCTCCTGGACAGCTACGCCGGCCTGATCGTGCCGGCCATCTTCAACGCGTTCGGCATCTTCCTGCTGCGGCAGTTCTACCTGAACATCCCGGACGAGCTGGAAGAGGCCGCAGAGCTGGACGGGTGCGGGTACTGGGGACGGTACTGGAACGTCATCCTGCCACTCAGCCGCCCGGTCCTCGCATCCCTGGGGGTGCTGTTCTTCCTGGCGAACTGGAACTCCTTCCTCTGGCCGCTCACCATCACGCAGAGTCCAGACCTGCGCGTCATCCAGCTCGGCATCGCAGGGATGCAGGGCCAGTACTCCTCGGCGTGGAACTACATCCTCGCCGCATCCGTCGTGGCCGCTATCCCGACGGTCGTGGTGTTCATGGCGGGGCAACGCCGCCTGGTCGACGCCATGTAGACCACGGGCATGAAGTGAGAAGGGGACCGACATGACCTACGGCGACCACGGCAGCAGCCTGCGTGACCTTCCCCGGCTGCGCACCTCACGAAGGCGACGAGCGTCGAGCTGGGACCGCAGTGGGGGCAACGACGACCGGCTCACGGTCCAGCCCGGGACGACTGCCGTGCTGGCCGACATCGAGGGGCCGGGATCGGTCAACCACATCTGGTGCACGGTCGCGAGGCCGCCGCTGGAGGGCGGTGACGAGGTGGAGGCCGACTACCTGCGCAGGCTCGTCCTCCGGATCACCTGGGACGACGCTGCCCATCCGAGCGTGCTGGTGCCGCTGGGCGACTTCTTCGGAGTCGGTCACGGCCGCACGGTGAACTTCACCTCGGCGCCGCTGCAGATGAGCCCGCAGGACGGCAAGGGCTTCAACTGCTGGTTCCACATGCCGTTCGCCTCCCGGGCGCGGGTGGAGCTGGTCAGCGAGATGTCGCAGGTGCCGGTCTTCTTCTACTACTACGTGGACTACGAGCTGTTCGACGGCGCACAGGAGGACCTGGGCTACTTCCACGCACAGTGGCGCCGGCAGCACCCGACCGACGGCGAGCCGCAGGCGGACCAGACCAACCGGCAGTACCAGCTCGAGGGCACGAACCTGTCCGGCGAGGGCAACTACGTGATCCTCGACGCCGCGGGTCGCGGGCACTACGTCGGCTGCGTGCTCAACATCCGCAACCTTCGAGAGATCAGCGAGTGGAACTGGTACGGCGAGGGTGACGACATGATCTTCATCGACGGCGAACCGTTCCCGCCGTCACTGCACGGCACCGGCACCGAGGACTACTTCAACACCGCCTGGTGCCCCGACCAGAGCTACCACGCGCCGTACCACGGCATCACCCTCCCGGGCGGACCCAACTGGAGTGGCGAGATCTCGCTCTACCGCTTCCACGTCGAGGACCCGGTCACGTTCCAACGCTCCATCCGGGTGACCGTCGAGCACGGCCACGCCAACAAGCGCAACGACGACCTGTCCTCGGTCGCCTACTGGTACCAGACCCTTCCCCACCGGGCATTCGGCCTCGACCCGGTCGAGCAGCGGGCGCCGTTCCGGACTCATTGACCCTGCCCACCATCTCGGAGGTGACCCGTCATGCGACGGTCCATGATCGCAGCATCTGCTCTGCCGCTCGTACTGGTCGCCGCCGCGGGCCCCGGCGCCGGTGCACGGGAGGACCCCGGTGCGCCTCCGAGCACGTACGTCGGCACAGCCGACATCGAGGAGCGGGAGTCTGTCGGTACGGCGAGCGATGGCGACCTGTGGCCGTCCTGCTGGGCGGACGACGGCAACCTCTACACCGCCAACGGCGATGGCAAGGGTTTCAGCCTGGACGGGCCGTTCTCGGACATCGCGGTCAACCGCGTCGAGGGTGAGCCTCCGAACCTGAGCGGCGAGACGCTGGCGCGCGGCGACGAGGTCGGCACCATCTGGAGCGGTGACGGGT
>JBOHDD010000069.1:0-1783 GCA_050699155.1 Nocardioidaceae bacterium | reverse complement strand
GAGCCGGACGACGGGCTTGTGGATGGGCGTGCAGCACTGACGGAACCCCCGAGACACGACGGAGCTCAGCCGCATCGCCGGGCGCCGAGCCGAAACCGTAGAAATGAGCAGTTCCTGAAAGTATGCGGAGAGTCGTGTGCCTTGTCCGGCGAATGGAGATGTCGAGCACGCTCTGTGAGTGAGCGCACTCAGGTCCGGTGCCACGGACGAGCCCGGGAAGCGGCTGTCAGCGCAGCTTGGGCCGGTGGGTCTGCCGCCGGTGCAACACCCGCGGGAGGCCGCGCCGGGTGGTCGCCGAAGTGGGTAGGGGAGCCGCCGCCCCCTCGTCGACCGGCATCGCGCCGGGGTGTTCCTCGAGTACGCCGGTGGGCCTCAGCCGCGTCACGATGCAGTCCTCGGCCCAGCGGTGAGCCGCGTCGTCGGTCGAGCGCAGGTTGAGCCGGGCTGCGATGAGGGTACGGACGACCTCGTCCCAGTCCGGGTCGTCCGGGCGCAGGGTCGAGACACTCGCGGTCCACGCCAGCACCCGCTGCCTGCTGTCCTTCGTCCGCGCGATCACCGTGGCGCTCTCGGCAGCATCGATGCCCGGCAGCGGCTGCTCGGTGCCTCCGGAGACGACGTAGGCGGCACCGTCGTGCCAGACATGCCAGACCGCGTGGTCGCGCTCGCCTCCGGGAAGCCGCACCCAGCACAGGCCGGACTTCCTCATCACCTCGACCACCAGGGCGGCGAGCACCTCCGCGTCCTCGTTGCTGTCGGCACCCACGCCTCGAGCCTGCCACAGTCCAGGCGAGGATGGCGGTCATGACCTCGGTCCGCCTGCGCGCCGTCGACGCCCTGCTGCTCGCGGTGGCCGTGGCCGGGGTGTCGATGTCCGGCCCGCTGATCGCGGCGATCGCCGTACCCGCTCTCGCGATCTCGTTCTGGCGTACCGCCATCGCCACCTTGGTGACCACCCCGGTGGGCGTGACGCACCGGCGACAGGTGCGGACGGTCGGGCCGTCAGACCTGTGGTTGATCACGGTCGCGGGAGTGGCGCTCGCCGCTCACTTCGCCCTGTGGGTCACCTCGCTCAAGCTCACCTCGGTGGCGTCGTCGACGGCGCTGGTCTGCATGCAGGCCGGCTGGGTCGTGCTGTTCTCCTGGCTGGCCGGCGCGCGTCCTGAGCGGCGTACCGTGGTGGGGCTCGTCACCTGCCTCGTCGGCGTGCTGGTGGTCACCGGCGTCGACTTCACCGTGTCGGCGGAGGACCTGCTCGGCGACCTGCTCGCGCTGCTCGGTGGCGCCATGTCGGCGATCTACATGATCGTCGGCGGACGAGTGCGCCAACGCACCGACACCACGGTGTACACCCTGCTCTGCTACGGGGTGTGCTCCTCGGTGCTGCTGGTGGCGTGCCTGCTGGCATCGGTGCCCCTCGCCGGCTATGCCGCCGACGACTGGGTGCAGCTGGCCGTGCTCGCGGTGGCCTCCCAGCTGCTCGGCCACTCCGTCTTCAACCACCTGCTCGCCACGGTCTCCCCGACAATGGTGTCGCTGGTGATCCTCCTGGAGGTGCCCGGAGCCGCGTTGCTGGCGGGGTTGTTCCTTGGCCAGTCGCCCCCGCTCGGTGTGTACGTCGGTCTCGTGGTGCTGCTGGTCGGCCTGGCCGTCGTGGTCGCCGTACGCCGTGAGACACCCGCGCAAGCGCCCCCCGACTGACACGTTCCAGGTGGGGGCACCTCGCCGCCCTTTTCGTCGCGGGGGTCCCCTGCACCGTTAGGTTCGTTGCAGGGGACCCCTG
>JBOHDD010000068.1:0-7087 GCA_050699155.1 Nocardioidaceae bacterium | reverse complement strand
TGTCGATGCTCGCCCATCTGGGGATGCTTGGTGGCGTGCTGTTCTTCACCTGGATGGTGCTCGGCCGCGGACTCTTGTAGGGGGGACGATGATGTCGGAAGTGGCGTCTGCTCGTGGGCGGATGACCGCAGGGGCGGGTTCGCTGGGACTGGGACTGGTCCTGGTCGCGTCGATGGCGGTGGTGGCGCCCCCTGAGGCGTACGCCGATGGGCCGAACCGCCCGGCGGTCATCGGCCGGCGCATCATCGGGCACAGCGTGCAGGGCAGGCCCCTGCGCGCCTGGCACGTCGGCGACCCGCGCGACGCGACCACGGTCGTCGCGATGGCGACCATGCACGGCGACGAGCCTGCTCCACGCCACACGTTGATGCGGCTGCGTGACGGCGCGCGGATCCGCGGCGTCAACCTGTGGCTGCTGCCGACGGTCAACCCCGACGGTCTGGCCCGAGGGTCGCGCTACAACGCGCGCGGAGTCGACCTCAACCGCAACTTCCCGAGGCGCTGGAGGGCGATGCCGCACGCCGGCCGGCGCCCGGCCTCCGCGCCGGAGACGCGCGCGCTGATGCGCTTCCTGCGCAACGTGAGGCCCGACCGGGTGGTGTCGTTCCACCAGCCGCTGCACGGCGTCGACGTCCACGGGTCCAAGCTCCCGAGGTTCGCGCGTCGGCTGGCGGAGAACTTCCGGCTGCCGCGCAAGAACTTCGACTGCGGCGGGGGTTGCCACGGCACGATGACGCAGTGGTTCAACGCCCGCTTCCGCGGTGCCTGCGTCACCGTGGAGTACGGCCCGCACCCGCGCCGGCGCTACGTGAACCGGCTCGGTCCCCGCGCACTGCTCCGTTCCATCGGAGGCAGGCGCGGGTAGGCGGCGGGCCGTAGAGCGCGTGCAGGATTGACGCGTCACCCCTGGGGGTGTCTAGAGGCGCTTGACGTAGCGCCGCGGTCCCATCGCGATCCGTGGCGTCCTGGCGGGTTCGAGCCAGCGGACCAGCCAGCGCATCCGGCGCAGCCGCATCGAGACGCAGCCCGCGGTAGGGCCTCCGTCGGTGACGTGCACGAAGATGCCCCCGCCCTTGCGGGTGTTCGCCCGGTCACGTGCGACCCACTGCCGGCGGGCCCGGGAGTAGTGCACGCCCGACGGCAGGTTGAAGCCGACGACCACGGCATAGCGGTACTGGTCGCGGTAGTCCCAGAGCCGCTCGCGGTAGTCCCGTCGCCACCGCGTCGCCGCCGCCTTGTGCCGCTGGTACACGTTGTACGTGGCGGGGTCACGGGGCTCGTAGGGCCAGTAGTCGTTGCGGTCGAAGCGCCGGTACGGCAGCCTCCCGCCGGGGTCCGGGCGTGAACCGAACGCGCGCCTCATGCTGAAGTTGCCGGCCGGTGTCGTGCCGGTCGACTGCCGTCGGTGCGCCCGGCGGGCCCAGCCGGCGTACCCGATGCGGGCCGGGATGGGCCCGCGCACCTGGCGCCATCGCCCACCCCGCGGTCGCTGCCAGGCCCGCAGCGTGACTCGGCTGGTGCGCCAGCCGGGTGAGGTCGCGGTGACCATCTGCTGCACCTTCGGCCGCGTCTGGACGTACGACGGCAGCGGCCGGCCAGCCGCGGTCGTCGACGGTGCGGTCACCAGCAGAGCGGCGCCGAGCGCCAGCACGGTGCCCAGCACGCCACAGGCATGTCGGGTGCGCATCAGTGCCCCTCGAAGGTCGGCTTCTCCTTGCCCATGAAGGACTTGACGGCGTTCTGGTGGTCGTCGCTGCTGCCGGTGAGCGCCATCATCTGTCCCTCGAAGTCCAACGTCTCCTCCAGCGTGTGCGTGGCGGCGTACGACACCGACCGGCGGAGGGCGCCGTAGGCCACGGTCGGCCCCTGTGCCAGCTCGGCCGCGAACGTCGCGACGTCATCCTCGAGCTTGTCCGCGGCCACCACCCTGGTGGCGATCCCCAGCTCGACCGCCTCCTGCGCGGTCACCGTGCGGGGCAGCATCAGCAGCTCGAGCGCCTTCTCACGGCCCACCAGCCGGGGCAGAGTCCAGGAGGCGCCGGTGTCGCAGGAGAGCCCGATGCCGGCGAAGGCCAGGTTGAAGCCGGCGTTGTCGGCGACCAGGCGGAAGTCGCAGAGGAACGCGATCGACGCGCCTGCGCCCGCGGCCACACCGTTAACCGCGGCGATGACCGGCTTGGGCATGCCGGCGATACCGCGGGCGATCGGGGTGAAGTGCTCGGGGACCGTCGACCACACCTCCTCCATCGACCTGCTCTGCAGGTTGTCCACGTGCTCACGCAGGTCCTGCCCGACGCAGAACGCCTTCCCGGTGCCGCCGATCACCACGGCACGCACCGAGGCGTCGCTGCCGGCCTCCTCGACCGCCGACCTCAGCGCCTCCTTGGTGGCCGCGTCCAGGGCGTTCATCGCCTCGGGCCGGTTGAGGGTGATCCGGGCGACGCCGTCGGTCACGTCGTACGTCACCGGTGCGGTGCTGCCGTCGGTCATGAAGGATCTCCATTTCTCTGGTTAGTGCTGTGCGCCAGGCAGGCAGAGACGAAGCGCTGTGCACCCGGAAGCAGCCTGCGCGCCTCCCGGTCGAACAGCTCGGCCGCCTCGGAGCCCGGCCAGCGTGCGGGGAGGAGCTCTTGGGGCAGCCCGGGGTCGGTGAACAGGAACTTGCGCCACTCGTGGACGAGCTGGGAACGGACCGCGAAGGCGGTCTCGTCGGGAGGCTCGGACCCGGCCCCACCGACCAGCCGCTCGGCGTCGGACCGCCAGCCGAGGTACGCCCGGCCCAGCCCGGCCAGGTCCCACGTCGCGGCCGCCATCCCGGCGGGGTCACCCTCGAGCCGGGCGACGAAACGGTGCGCGTGCACGCCCTCGGCGGCCAGAATGCCGTCGACCTCGGCGGACTCCCATGGGCCGACCCAGGTGTTGTCCGAGAGCTGTGCATACCCGAGGAACCCCAGGCCCGAGCGCACCCGCTCTCGCGTGTTCCTGTCGCCGGGCTGCTTGAGCACGAGGATGTGCCACTGACCGTCCCAGCTCTCGCCCCGCGTCCGGTAGATCCGCGACGCGGCCTCGTCGAGACGCCGCTTCGCCTTGCAGGTGAGCGAGTATCCGGGACCGGGCTGCAGCCTGACCGGCTCCAGCCAGCCCTGGCGGACCATCCGCGAGACGGCCGTACGCACCGCCGGTGCTGCGATGTCGAGGGCGCCCAGCAGCCTGACCAGCGCCGCGACGGGCGCGTCGCCTCCGCGGTGACGCAGGTGGTCGCCGTACAGGTCGAACAGGGCCGAGCGTGCGTTCACGGGCACGAGTCTGCCTCAACCCACGACCGTGCGACATCCGCGCCCGTCGTGTCGAGGCGTCCCGCACCAGGCACGCGGGCACGAGGTCCCCGGGCCGTAGGGGATAATGGGGCCACTGACGTGCGTCACGGGCCCATCCGCCGGTACAGGTGGATGGTGCGTGGCGTTCTAGATGACGGAAGGGGTAGGCGCATGGCGGCGATGAAGCCGCGGACGGGCGACGGTCCGATGGAGGTCACCAAGGAGGGGCGTGGCATCGTGATGCGCGTTCCACTCGAGGGTGGCGGGCGGCTCGTCGTAGAGCTCAACGCCGGCGAGGCCAAGGAGCTCGGTGACGCGCTCAAGGCCGTGGTGCCCTGAGCTGCTCCCCAGCCATGGGGGCGCGGTCGGCGCTCTCGTGAACGACCTGATGGGGCCCTGGACGGCGCGAGCCGCCAGGGCCTCGTCCTCAGGAGGGTTGGCAGATGCACGGTTTGACGGTTCGCTGGTCACTCGAGGGCAGCAGCCCGGAGGTGATGGCGCAGCTGCGGGAGTACGTCCGCGACTCGTCACACGCGCGCTTCACCGGCATGGAGGGCCTGCGTTTCAAGACCTGGCGGGCTCGCGAGGGCGAGTGGTTCGAGGGATGCTATGTGTTCGCCAGCCCCGCCGAGCGTGACAGGTTCCAGGTGGCGTTCACCGACACGGCCGCCGAGTCACCCGGCTCGCAGATCGTTGGCTCCTCGCCGGTGCTGATCGAGGCCTGCGAGGTGGTGGCCGTCGCTGAGGGTGCCGACGGCTTCGCCGCACTGCCGGCGTACGACGACGACCCGAACCCCTGACCCTCAGACCAGGCGGGCGAGCAGCAGGCCGTCGCCGACCGGCAGCAGCACCGGCAGCAGCCCCTCGTCGTCGGCGACCCGCTTGCCCAGCTCACGGATGCTCACGGTCTCGGGGTCGCGTTGCGCCGGGTCGGCCACCCGGTCGTGCCACAGGGCGTTGTCGAAGGCCACGACCCCGCCGGGCCGCAGCAGCCGCATCGCCTCGGCGAGGTAGTCGGTGTACTCCACCTTGTCGGCGTCGCAGAAGACCAGGTCGTAGTGGCCGTCGGTGAGCCGCGGGAGCACCTCCAGCGCGGCACCGGAGATCAGCCGGTAGCGCTGGGTGGGCACGCCCGCCTCCTGGAAGGAGTCACGCGCGAGCCGCTGGTGCTCGGTCTCGAGGTCCACAGACGTGAGTACGCCGTCCTCCCGCATGCCCCGGAGCATCCACAGGCCGGAGACCCCGGTGCCGGTGCCGACCTCGACGACGGCCTGCGCGCCGAGCAGCGAGGTGAGGAAACGTAGCGCGGCTCCGGTGCCGGTGCCGATCGGCGCGACCCCGACCTCCTTGGCGCGCGCACGCGCCGAGCCCAGCACCTCGTCCTCGGTGACGTAGTCCTCGGCGTAGGCCCACGACGCGGGCTTGATCCCCGTGGCGATGGCTGCCTCCTTCGTCTGGACCCGGTCGTCGCACCGAGTCTCGGCGTGTCGTGGGTGAGCCTATCCGCCCGGGCGCGTCGCGCCTACGACTACCCGCGCGCGTCCTCGGACGCGGGTGGGTAACCCTCGCAGGGGGAACCCTGGCCGCGCACGACTCGTTTCACACACCGGAGCAGGCCGTACCGGCGCGGGCCACGTAGGATCGATGGAGCAGGAGAGTGATGACGGTCGACGTCTTGGACCTCGGGGGAGGAACGGTCAGCGTGGAGCAGCAGCGCACGGCGTGGACGCCCCCGTCCTGGGACGAGATCGTGCGCACCCACTCGGCGCGCGTCTACCGCCTGGCATACCGGCTGACCGGCAACGTCCACGACGCGGAGGACCTCACCCAGGAGGTCTTCGTGCGGGTGTTCCGGTCGCTGTCGTCCTACACCCCCGGCACCTTCGAGGGCTGGCTGCACCGCATCACGACCAACCTCTTCCTCGACCAGGCGCGGCGGAAGAAGAAGATCCGCTTCGACTCTCTCGCCGAGGACGCGGAACAGCGGCTGCCCGGCCGGGCGCCGACGCCGGAGATCGCACTGCACGACCAGCTGTTCGACGCCGACATCGAGCAGGCCCTCTCGGAGCTGCCCCCTGACTTCCGGGCCGCGGTCGTCCTGTGTGATATCGAGGGCCTGAGCTACGAGGAGATCGCGGCCGTCCTCGAGGTCAAGCTCGGCACGGTGCGCTCGCGCATCCACCGCGGTCGCTCGATGCTGCGCAAGGCGCTGGAGCACCGCAGGCCGCAGGGCGACCGGGTCCGCGTCTCGGGACCGGCCGAGCCGACGCTCGACCTGGAGGGGCCGCGGTGAACGGCCACTTCGGCGACAACGTCGCTGCCTTCGTCGACGGTGAGCTCGACTACGCGTCCCGGGAGCGCGCGCTACGACACCTCGACCGTTGCGCCGGGTGCCGCACCGCCGTCGAGCAGGAGCGTCGGGTGAAGCAGCGGATCCGGTCCGTGCCCGGTGCCGAGCCGTCGGCGGCCCTGTTGATGGCTCTCACCGACGTCAACGGCGCGCCGGCCGGTCTCCGGCCGGTCCCCGGCGAGCCGGCGCGGCACTGGCGGCTCCCAGAGGGTCGCAGCGGTCGTGGCGGCCTGCTGCTCGCCGGCGCCGGCTCGATCTCCGCCGGAGTGCTCGGTCTCGCCTACGTCGTCGGGGGAGCCGGTGCCGTCGCGTCCAACCCCGTATCCCCGCCGGTCGGCCAGTTCTCGGCGGAGTTCGCCGGCTCGGAAGCGCCGGTTCCCTTCTCCGACCCGGCGATGGACGTGTTCCCCGCGATCAGCGAAGGCCTACCGGTAGGCGGACGGTGAGTGCCGCGCGCACGGGGGCGTTGCTGCTGATCATCGGCGTGGTCGGCTTCGTGGCCGTGTCCCCGAACACCGCCACCGCCGCCCGTGACCCGTTCGGGGGTTCCGGGGACGACGATGCCTACGCGATCGACCTGCTGCGGCGCTCGGCGAGCGCGATGCGTACGACGTCGTACTCCGGCACCCGGATGGTCAGCGCCTGGGGCAGCGACGGTGCGACGACGGTGCTGGTCGACGTTGAGCACGTCGCGGGGCAGGGCACTCGGCTGACGATGCGCGGTGGTGGGATCCCCCGGTCCACGGCCACCTTCCTCGCCTCGGGTGAGGCCGGCACCGCCCGGCACGGCGAGCTCAGCCTCGGCGCCCTCGACATGCTGACCGAGACCTACGCCGTCACGCTCGCGGACGCGGACTCCGTCGCCGGGCGCAGCAGCACGGTGGTGGAGGTCGGCAGGGGCGGCACGATCGCGGCCAGGCTGTGGGTCGACGACCGGACGGGCCTGCTGCTGAGACGCGAGGTGTTCGACTCCAACGGTCGGCTGTCGCGCGAGAGCACGTTCATCGACGTGCACATCGACTCCTCCGGGTTCATGGCCCACCTGCCTCCGGTGGCCCCCGAGCCGGGAGCCACCGTCGTCGGCAGCCGCCGCGACATCGAGAACGCCGGGTGGGACTGTCCTTCGCAGGCCGGGACGCTGCGGCTGGTCGGTATCGAGAGGCTCGAGGAGTCGGGTGCTGTGCACATGGTCTACTCCGACGGGCTCACCCGGATGTCGGTGTTCGAGCAACAGGGGTCCCTCGACCAGGGGTCCGTCGCAGGATTCGAGCGGCTCCAGGTCGACTCGCAGGTGGTGCACGTGCGTGAGGGCATGCCGACGTACGCCGTGTGGCAGCGCGACGGGATCGTGTTCACCGCGGTCACCGACGGCCCACTGGACACCGTGGCCGGCGTCGTCCGCGCCGCCCCCGAACACGCG
>JBOHDD010000067.1:0-1781 GCA_050699155.1 Nocardioidaceae bacterium | reverse complement strand
GTCATCCCGCCAGGATGTCACGCGCGCCCGGGAGGCAGGATGACGCCATGACCAGTGATGCCTCCCCCACCCATCACCGGGGCCGCCGAGCAGTTCTCGTCACGGGAGGATCGAGAGGCATCGGGGCCGCCATCGCCCGCACCTTCGCCGAACGGGGGGACCGGGTCGCGGTGCACTACCGCGCGTCAGCCGAGTCGGCGGAAGCTGTGCGCGACTCGCTGTCCGGCGAGGGGCATGTGGTGGTGGAGGCCGACCTGACTCGACCCGACGACGTCCGCATCGCCGTGGACTCGGCCGCAGAGCGGCTCGGCCGCCTCGACGTGCTGGTCAACAACGCCGGGGTCTTCCTCGCCCACCCGCCGCTGTCTACGTCGTACGAGGACTGGCAGGCCACGTGGTCGCAGACCCTCGCCACCAACCTCACCGGTGCTGCCAACGCCACCTATTGCGCCATTCCGCACCTGCGCGCCGCAGGAGGCGGCGCGGTGGTCAACGTGTCGAGCAGAGGAGCGTTCCGCGGCGAGCCGAACTGCCCCGCGTACGCCGCATCCAAGGCCGGGATGAACGCGTTCGGGCAGTCGATGGCGCTCGTCCTGGCGCCGCACCACATCTCGGTCGGCACCGTGGCGCCCGGCTTCGTGCAGACCGAGATGGCCCGCGAGGTGCTCGAAGGCGCATCCGGGGAGGCCGTGCGCGCCCAGTCGCCGTTCGGTCGCGTGGCACGCCCCGAGGAGGTCGCCGCCGCGGTGGTGTGGCTCGCCTCGCCTGCCGCCCGCTTCACGTCGGGCACAATCATCGACGTGAACGGCGCGTCCTACCTGCGCAGCTGAACGAGCGATCGAGGAGGGCATCAGGCACGGTCGTCCGTCCCCGCTTTGCCGGTCGGGTACACCTCGTTGGCAGTGTCAGCGAGGGTGCGCCGGCAGGGTCGTGCTCCAGCGGATCGAGCCGTCGATCCCACGCAGCCGGACGGTCAGCTCGGCGGTGTCAGCGTCGATCGCGACCTCGCCAACGTACTGGTGCCCCTCCATCGGAGAGGTGTTCGGTCGTGGCGGCGGCTCCACGAAGACCGCTTCCGGGCCGAACGTCGCATCGAGGGCGTTAGGGCCGAAGCCGCCGGCGTTGAGCGGGCCGGAGACGAACTCCCAGAACGGGTCGAAGTCGGTGAAGACAGCCCGTTGTGGTGAGTAATGGTGCGCGGCGGTGTAGTGCACGTCCGCGGTGAGCCACACGTGGTTGCGGATACCGACTGCCTTGAGGAACCTGAGTACCTGGGCGAGGTCGAGCTCGCGACCCAGCGGCGTACCGGGATCTGCGTTGGCGATGCCTTCGAACGCGGCGCCGTCGGGCACCACGAGACCGATTGGCAGGTCGGCGGCGATCACCTTCCACACCGCCCGGGAGCGAACGAGCTCGCGCTTCAGCCAGTCGGTCTGCTCACGGCCCAGGACACCACCGTCGGCGATGGTCTCCCGGTTGGTGGTGTTGGGGTCCTTGTACGTTCGCATGTCGAGTACGAACACGTCGAGTAGCGGACCGTAGTGCATGACACGGTAGATCCTGCCCTGGCCGTCGCGACGTGGCGGCGCGACCGGAAGGTACTCGTGGAAGGCCTGAGACGCCCGCGCTGCAAGCACGTCGACCTTCCGCACCGTGTAGCGATCGTCGGTGAGCACCTCACCGGGGTACCAGTTGTTGACGACCTCGTGGTCGTCCCACTGGTTGACCTGTGGGGTGCTGGCCAGGAACGCACGCCAGTTGTCAGCGAGCAAGTTGTAGCG
>JBOHDD010000066.1:0-5538 GCA_050699155.1 Nocardioidaceae bacterium | reverse complement strand
CCCTGCCGGGAGGTGAGGTGCCGGCGACGGGTGACCGGGTTGCGCTTGGTGAAGGTCGTGATCGAGTTGTCCAGTGTCTGCATCACCAGCGCGACGACGGTGCGCTCGGACCAGTGCCGCAGGTCGTACAGGTTGCGCGTGTTGTGCCGCTCGCGCCACATCTCCTTGAGCCAGGTACGCCAGCGCGGGCCGGGGCCGTCGCCGTCGGTGAGCACGGTCTGCAGCAGGGACATCGCGTTGCTGCCCTTGCCGTAGCGCACCGGTTCGATGTGCGTGTGGTCGTCGGGATGGAACGACGACGTGATCGCGATGCCCTGGCTGTAATCGACACGCGTGTCAGGTGCGATCGCCCCCAGGATCGACTCGGAGTTGGTGCGGGTGAGATGCCCCAGGCGTGTCGAGATCCGGCCGAGCACGCCCTGGTCCCGCATCCGGTGCAGCAGCCTCTGCGTGCCCAGCGCACTGGCCGCGAAGACCACCTGCTGCGTCGTGAACGCCCGCCGCCTCCGCCGCCGGTCGGTCCGCCGGGTCTCGACCGTGTACCCCCCACCGGTGAGCGGGCGTACGGCGGTGACGGTGGTGAGCGGGTGCACGACGGTGCCGCCGCGCTCGGCGAGGTAGAGGTAGTTCTTGACCAGGGTGTTCTTGGCGTTGTGCCGGCAGCCGGTCATGCACTCTCCGCAGGACAGGCAGGCGTTGCGGGCCGGTCCGGCGCCGCCGAAGTACGGGTCGGCGACGCGCTGCCCTGCCGTCGTACCGAAGAAGACGCCCACCGGCGTGGGATGGAAGGTGTCGGCCACCCCCATCTCGTCGGCCACCTGCTTCATCACCGCGTCGCTCGGAGTGCGCAGCGGGTTCTCCACGACGCCGAGCATCCGCTTGGCCTGGTCGAAGAACGGCGCGAGCTCGGCGCGCCAGTCGGTAATGTGGCTCCAGGACGGGTCGAGGTAGAACGCGTCGAGCGGCTCGTACAAGGTGTTGGCGTAGACCAGGGACCCGCCGCCGACGCCGGCACCGGACAGGATCAGGCAGTCCTTGAGCATGTCGATCCGCTGGATGCCGTACATACCCAGGGCGGGCGCGAACAGGAACCTCCTCTTGTCCCACGAGGTCTTGGGCAGGTCCTCGTCCTGGAACCGCGCGCCTGCCTCCAGGACGCCGACCCGGTAGCCCTTCTCCGTCAGCCGGAGCGCCGTTACGCTGCCCCCGAAGCCGGAGCCGATCACCAGCACGTCGTAGTCGAACGCGCTCCCGGGGGCCGGCGTCATGGGCGTCGGATCCGCTTCAGCACCCGCAACGACCCCGTCATCACCTTGGCGAAGGCCTTGTCGCTCATCCCGGCGACCGGGGCGATGGGCAGGCCGCGCTGCGTGGCGACGGTCTGCGGCTCGGTGTAGCGGTGGACACCCTCCGCGCCCTGACGGCGTCCGAGCCCGGAGTCACGCATGCCGCCCATCGGGCTGTCGATGCTGGCGAACGAGGCCCCGAACGCCTCGTTGACGTTGACCGTGCCGCACGTGAGCCGGGACGCGAGCTCGCGACCGCGGCGACCGTCCTTGGTGTAGATGCTGCCGTTGAGGCCGTAGGCGCCCTCGTTGGCGCGGGCCAGGGCATCCCCCTCGTCGGCGAACCGATACAGCGACACGACCGGCCCGAAGGTCTCGTCGCCGAAGCAGGTCATCGCCGGCTGGACGCCCTCGAGCACCGTCGGCTCGTAGAACAGCGGTCCGAGGTCGGGACGCGGCCGGCCGCCGGTGAGCACCCGCGCGCCCTTGGAGCGGGCGTCCTCGACATGTGCGGTGACCGTGTCGAGCTGGGCCTGGGAGATCAGCGAGCCCATGTCCCCGGTGAAGTCCATCCGGGTGGAGAGCCGGATGGCGTTGACCCGCTTGAGGAACCTGTCCACGAACCGGTCGTAGATCTGGTCGGCGACGTACAACCGCTCCATCGACACGCACAGCTGACCGGCCGAGGAGAAGCACGCGCGTACGGCGCCCTCCGCGGCGCGGTCGAGGTCGGCATCGCGCAGCACCAGCATGGGGTTCTTGCCGCCGAGCTCGAGTGAGCAGCCGATCAGCCGCTGCGCCGCCTGCTGGGCGACCCTGCGGCCGGTGGTCGTCGAGCCGGTGAAGCATACGTAGTCCGCCCGGTCGATGATCGCGCCGCCCACGACCGCCCCTTCGCCGTACACCGGTTGCCACAGGTCGGCCGGCACACCTGCCTCCTCCAGCAGCTCGACCCCGAGCAGCGCGGTGAGCGGCGTCTGGGAGTCGGGCTTGTGCACGACCGCGTTGCCGGCCAGGAGCGCGGGCAGACCGTCGGAGAGCGCCATCGTGAAGGGATAGTTCCAGGGCGAGATGATGCCGACGACCCCCTTGGGGATGCGGTTGACCTCGACCCGTGTCAGGGCGGGGAACACGCCGATCCGGCGGCTCGTCGCCAGGTGCCGGTCGGCGGTGCGCGCGTAGTAGCGCGCGGTCATCGCGACGTGCGCGACCTCCTCGAACGCGTGCTTGCGCACCTTGCCCGACTCCCACTGGACGAGGTCCATGATCTGCTGCTGCCTGTCGAGGACCAGGTCGTGCAGCCGCAGCAGTGCCTCAGCGCGCTCCGCGCGGGGTGTCCGGCACCACTGCTCCTGCGCGGCGCGCGCCCGCTCGAAGGCAGCCGCCACGTCGTCGACACTCGATCGCGGGATGGTGGCGATCGGCTGCCCGGTGAACGGCGCCGTCGAGGTGGCCGTCTCGCCCGACGTGGAGCGGATGCGTGCCGTCAGCCGGCGGGCCAGGGCAGGGTCGAGGGCGTACGACGCCCGGGGGTCGTGCTCGGGGTCGGCCGGACCGGTCAGCGGCGTGCCGGGCTGGCCTGGTTGCGCGGTCATATACCGAGGGTACGGAAGCCGTTCACGCGTTGGCTAGAGGCTGACATCGAAAATGAGACACCCCCGATGTCACATCCCCCAACCCCCACGTCCCTTCCGGCGAGCGGGCAAACTTGGGACCGGTCTCATCATTCGAGACCGCAGCCAGGCGATCCCGGCGTCACCACCGTCCAGTAGCTGGGACAGTGCGCAAGTTTGCCCGCTCGGCGGGAGAGGGGGAGGGGAGGGAGGGGTGGTGGGTTACTGGACGACGACCTCGACGCGCTGGAACTCCTTGAGCTCGGTGTACCCCGTCGTGGCCATCGCGCGCCGAAGTGCACCGACGAGGTTCATCGTCCCATCGGAGACGCGCGAGGGCCCGAACAGGATCTCGGCAAGGGTGCCGACAGTGCCGATCTCGACCCGCTCACCGCGGGGTAGGGCAGGGTGCCACGCCTCCGCGCCCCAGTGGAACCCGCGCCCCGGTGCCTCCGAGGCACGAGCCAACGGGGAGCCCACCATCACCGCGTCGGCCCCGCAGGCGATCGCCTTGGACACGTCGCCCGAGCGCCCCACCGAGCCGTCGGCGATCACGTGGACGTAGCGGCCACCGGACTCGTCCAGGTAGTCCCGCCGCGCGGCCGCGACGTCGGCCACCGCCGACGCCATCGGCACCGAGACGCCCAGCACCGTCCGCGTAGTGTGCGCGGCGCCGCCGCCGAAGCCCACGAGGACACCCGCCGCACCGGTGCGCATCAGGTGCAGCGCCGCCTGGTACGTCGCACAGCCACCGACGATCACCGGGACATCGAGCTCGTAGATGAACTCCTTGAGGTTCAGCGGCTCGACCTGTCCCGACACGTGCTCGGCGGAGACCGTCGTACCCCGGATCACGAAGAGGTCGACCCCGGAGTCGACAACCGTCTTGGCGAACTGCTTGGTCCGCTGCGGCGACAGCGCCCCGGCGACGGTGACCCCGGCGTCGCGCACCTCCTGCAGACGCTGCGTGATCAGCTCCGGCCTGATCGGCTGCGCGTAGATCTGCTGCAGCCGGGTGGTGGCCTCGTCCCATGGCAGGTCGGCGACCTCGTCGAGCATCGGCTTCGGGTCGTCGTACCTCGTCCACAACCCCTCCAGATCGAGCACACCGAGACCCCCGTGACGACCGAACTCGATCGCGGTCGCCGGCGACATCACGCTGTCCATCGGCGCGGCCAGCACCGGGATCTCGAACCGGTAGGCGTCGATCTGCCAGGCGGTCGAGACCTCCTCGGGGTCCCGGGTACGCCGGCTGGGCACGATCGCGATGTCGTCGAACCAGTAGGCGCGGCGGCCGCGCTTGGCACGCCCGATCTCGATCTCCATGGGATCCTTCGCTGTCCAGTGCCTCAGCGCGAGGCGTAGTTGGGCGCCTCGACGGTCATCTGGATGTCGTGCGGGTGGCTCTCCTTCAACCCCGCCGACGTGATCCGGACGAACCTGCCGTTGGTCTGCAGCTCGCTCACGGTGTGCGCACCGCAGTAGAACATCGACTGCCGCAGACCGCCGATCAGCTGGTGCGCGACGGCCGACAGGGGGCCGCGGTAGGCGACCTGCCCCTCGACTCCCTCCGGCACCAGCTTGTCGTCCTGCGCCACGTCGGCCTGGAAGTAGCGGTCCTTGGAGTACGACGGCCCCTGGCCGCGCGACTGCATGGCAGCCATCGAGCCCATGCCGCGGTAGCTCTTGAACTGCTTGCCGTTGATGAACACCAGCTCGCCCGGGCTCTCCTCACAGCCGGCGAGCAGCGAGCCCAGCATCACGGTGTCGGCGCCGGCCACGATCGCCTTGGCGATGTCGCCGGAGTACTGCAGCCCGCCGTCGCCGACGACCGGCACCCCGGCGGCGCGGCAGGCCAGCGCGGCGTCGTAGATGGCGGTGACCTGGGGTACGCCGATGCCCGCGACCACGCGGGTCGTGCAGATCGAACCCGGGCCCACGCCCACCTTGACCCCGTCAGCACCCGCGTCGACCAGTGCCTGGGCACCCTCCCGCGTGGCGACGTTGCCGGCGATCACGTCGACGTGCGCCGCTGCCGGCTCCGACTTCAGCCGGCGGACCATCTCCACGACACCACTGGTGTGACCATGTGCGGTGTCCACCACGAGCGCGTCGACGCCGGCCTCGACCAGCGTCATGGCGCGCTTCCACGCGTCGTCGAAGAACCCGACACCCGCACCGACGACCAGCCGACCGGACGCGTCCTTGGTGGCGTCGGGGAACTTGTCGCGCTTCACGAAGTCCTTCAGCGTGATCAGCCCGGTCAGGCGACCCGCGTCATCGACCAGCGGCAGCTTCTCGATCTTGTGCCGCTGCAGCAGGCCCATCGCCTCGTCGGGCTCGATGCCCTCACGGCCGGTCACGAGCGGCATCGGGGTCATCACCTGCCCGACGAGGCGGGACCGGTCGTTCTCGAAGCGCATGTCGCGGTTGGTGACGATGCCGAGCAGGACTCGCTGCTCGTCCACCACCGGAACGCCGGAGATGCGGTACTGCGCGCAGACCGAGTCCGCCTCGGCGATCGTCGTGTCCGGCCCGATCGTCACCGGATGCGCCACCATCCCCGCCTCGGACCGCTTCACGAGGTCGACCTGCTGCGCCTGGTCCTCGATCGACAGGTTGCGGTGCAGCACCCCCAT
>JBOHDD010000065.1:0-4762 GCA_050699155.1 Nocardioidaceae bacterium | reverse complement strand
AGCCCGAGCTCCTCCCGGACGGCCGTCAGGATGTCGCCGAGCTGGTCGTCGGCGAGCAGGGTCGGCGTACCCCCACCGAAGAAGACGGTGTCGACCGGCGGTGAGGCGTCGCCCAGGACCTTCCGCGCGAGCCGCACCTCACTGATCGCGGCCCGGTGGTACGACGCCTGCGACGCGCCAGGCGCGGAGCCGAGCTCCACCGCCGTGTACGTGTTGAAGTCGCAGTAACCGCAGCGAACGGTGCAGAACGGCACATGCACGTAGATCCCGAACGGCCGGTCGGCCAGCGCGCTCAGCGCAGCGGACGGCAGCGCTCCATCCACCGGTACCGGCTCGCCTTCCGGCAGCTTCGATGGCATACCGCAATCATCACCTGTAGAGCGCGTCCAGCCGGTCGCGGTAGTTGTCCTCGACGATCTTGCGCTTGACCTTCAGCGACGGTGTCACCTCGCCCGACTCAACCGACAGGTCGTGCTCGAGCAGGATGAACCTCTTGATCGTCTCCCACCGGTTGAGCCGCGCATTGAGCTCCTTGACGTACCCGTCGACCATCTCGTGCACCTCGGGCAGACTCACGATCTCCTCGTAGGACTTGCCCCCGTGGTCGTGGTGATCGGCCCACTGCTGCATCGCATCCGGGTCGAGCGTGATGATCGCCGTGCAGAAGTTGCGTTCGTTCCCGTGCACCACCATCTGGCTGGCATAGGGACAGATCGCCTTGAACTGGCCCTCGATCGCCGACGGTGCGACGTACTTGCCGCCGGAAGTCTTGAAGAGGTCCTTCTTCCGGTCGGTGATGCGGACGAAGCCGTCGCCGTCGATCTCACCGATGTCGCCGGTGTGGAACCACCCGTCGACCAACGTCTCGGTGGTCTGCTCCTCGAGGTGGTGGTACCCCTGCATCACGCCGGGTCCCTTGATCAGGATCTCGCCGTCGTCGGCGATCGCGAACTCCGTGCCGTCGAACGGGAGACCGACCGTGCCGAACCGGTAGCTGTCCGGACGGTTCACGGCCGAACCCGCCGAGGTCTCGGTGAGCCCGTAGCCCTCCAGGATGAGGATCCCGGCGGCGTGGAACCACTCAGCCACCTCACGGTTCAGTGCCGCGGCGCCGGAGATGAAGAAGCGGACCCGCCCGCCGAAGCGTTCCCGGATCTTGGAGAACACCAGCCTGTCGGCCAGCGTGTGCTGGATTGCCAGATGCGGCGGCACGCTGTCTCCCGCCAGCTTCCGGTGGCTCACGTCGAGGCCGACCTTGAACGCCCAGTCGAAGATCTTCGCCTTGGGCCCGCCCTCGTTCTGGGTCATCGTGACGATCCGGCCGTGCGCCTTCTCGAAGATGCGTGGTGCGGCCCCCATGAACGTCGGGCGTACGACGGCCAGGTTGTCGATGATCTTGTCGACCCGGCCGTCGACCGCCGTCTCGAACCCGATGCAGAGCTGCGTGGTGAGCAGGACCTTGCCGAAGGAGTGCGCCATCGGCAGCCAGAGGTACTGCACATCCTCGGGCCCGAGGATGCCCTGTGCGGCGACGGCCGCACCCTCGTAGGTCCAGCTCGAGTGCCGAAGCCGCACACCCTTCGGGCGGCCGGTCGTACCCGACGTGTAGATCAGGGTGGCCAGACTGTCCGGATTGGTGTCGCGCACCCGCTCGTCGACGACGTCGGGTCGCTCGGCCAGCAGCTCGTCACCGAGCCTGGCCAGGTCGTCCAGCGACAGCACCTCCTTGCCGTCGGCGGTACCGCTGAAGGTGACCACCATGGACAGGCCGGGCAGCTCGGTACGGCGCTCACGGATCTTCGCCAGCTGCTCGTCGTCCTCGACGAACACGACCCGGCTCTCGGAGTCGGCCAGGATGAAACCCACGTCGCCACCGAGCGTGCTCGGGTAGACGGTGGTGGTCGCGGCGCCGGCACACATGATCGCCAGGTCCGCGAGGATCCACTCGTACCTGGTGCCGGACGCGATCGCGACACGCTGCTCGGGGTGGACCCCGATCGCCACCAGGCCGGCCGCAAGACTGCGTACCCGCGATCCCGTCTCCCGCCAAGTCACGGAGGTCCAGGAGTCCGCCTCGGGGTAGCGGTACGCGGACCGGTCCGGGGACTGCTCCACACGGTCGAAGAACATCCGCCCGACGTTCGGGGCGCGGTTCTCCAGGAGTCGGGTCGTATCGGTGGCAACGGCGTCGGACATGTACTTCCTTTGCAGAGAGCCATGGGTCACGGCCTGCGGACATGGACTGTGTAAGGAGAAAGGTAGATCACCCGGCTACCCAAGGGTAGGTTTCCCCCGCGCCCGGTCCGCCAGCTGCCGCTCCAGCGCCGGGGCGTCCAGCAGCAGGGGCAGCAACTCGGGCCTGGTGGTCAGGGCCTGGAACGCGGTCGTCACGGTGAGGTCGTGCGCGGGTCTGTGCACCACCTCGACCGGGTCGCCGGCGGCCACCCCGCCAGGCTCGAGGACGCGCAGGTAGGGGCCGGGACGGGCGTCCTCGGTGAACCGTCGCACCCAGCCGTTCTCGCGTAGCCAGCTCGCGAACACCCGGCACGGGATGCGCACCGAGCAGACCTCCAGCAGCGCCTCGCCGATCCGCCAGTGCTCACCGATGAGGGCCTGGTTGACGTCCAGCTCGCGGGTGGTGAGGTTCTCGCCGAACTGACCGTTGTGCAGGGACCTCCCGAGCACCCGCTCCCATCGGTCGAGATCCTCGCGAGCGAACGCGTAGACGGCCTTGTCACGACCACCGTGGTCGGGGATGTCTGCCTGCTCGTCGCCCTCCAGGCCCGTCTCGCCGATCGTGACCCGGGCGGCGACCCGGCACTTGTCGATCGCCGTACGCCGCAGCCTTCCGGCCCAAGCGGCCTCGACGATGCGGCCGACGTTGACCGAGACCACGTGCGCCGACATCAGATGCCTACTTCTTGCCCTTGTCGCCGGTGTCGCCGGTGGACAGGGCGGCGATGAAGGCCTCCTGCGGCACCTCGACCCTGCCGACCATCTTCATCCGCTTCTTGCCTTCCTTCTGCTTCTCCAGCAGCTTGCGCTTGCGGGTGATGTCCCCGCCGTAGCACTTGGCCAGCACGTCCTTGCGGATCGCCCGGATGGTCTCTCGGGCGATCACCCTGGAGCCGACTGCGGCCTGGATCGGCACCTCGTACTGCTGGCGCGGGATCAGCTCCTTGAGCTTCTGCGCCAGGGCCACGCCGTAGGAGTAGGCGGCGTCCCGATGCACGATCGCACTGAACGCGTCCACGGGCTCGCCCTGGAGCAGGATGTCGACCTTCACCAGATCAGCCACCTGTTCGCCGACGGGCTCGTAGTCGAGGGAGGCGTAGCCCTTCGTGCGCGACTTGAGGGCGTCGAAGAAGTCGAACACGATCTCGGCCAACGGCAGTGTGTACCGCAGCTCGACCCGGTCCTCGGAGAGGTAGTCCATCCCCTTGAGCGAGCCGCGCCGACTCTGGCACAGCTCCATGATCGCCCCGATGAAGTCGCTCGGGGTCAGCAGGGTGACGCTGACGATCGGCTCGTGCACCTCGGCGATCTTGCCGGTGGGGTACTCACTGGGGTTGGTCACCTCGACCTCGGAGCCGTCCTCCATCTGCACCTGGTAGACGACGTTCGGCGCGGTCGAGATCAGGTCGAGGTTGAACTCCCGCTCGAGGCGCTCGCGCACGATCTCCAGGTGCAGCAGCCCGAGGAAGCCACAGCGGAAGCCGAACCCGAGTGCCCCGGAGGTCTCCGGCTCGTACGCCAGTGCGGCGTCGTTGAGCTGAAGCTTGTCGAGCGCGTCCCGCAGCGACGGGTAGTCGTCGCCGTCCATCGGGTACAGCCCCGCGAACACCATCGGGTTGGGATGCCGGTACCCGCTGAGCGCGGTCTCGGCGGCGCGGCCGGCCGTGGTGACTGTGTCACCGACCCGTGACTGACGCACCTCCTTCACCCCGGTGATGAGGTACCCGACCTCACCCACCCCGATGTGCTGGGTCCTGGTCGGCTCCGGTGCGATCACTCCCACCTCGAGCATCTCGTGCACGGCAGCGGTGGACATCATCTTGATCCGGTCGCGGTGACTCAGGTGGCCGTCGACCACCCGCACGTAGGTGACGACCCCGCGGTAGGTGTCGTAGACGGAGTCGAAGATCATCGCCCGCGGCGGCGCGTCGGCGTCGCCCTCGGGCGGCGGCACCTGCTCGACGATGGAGTTCAGCAGGTCCTCGACTCCGGTGCCGGTCTTGGCCGAGACCCGCAGCACCTCGGACTCGTCACAGCCGATGATGTGCGCCAGCTCGGCGGCGTACTTCTCCGGTTGCGCGCTGGGCAGGTCGATCTTGTTCAGCACCGGGATGACGTGCAGGTCGGCGTTCAGCGCCAGGTAAAGGTTGGCGAGCGTCTGCGCCTCGATCCCCTGCGCCGCGTCGACCAGGAGCACCGCGCCCTCGCAGGCCGCCAGCGAACGCGACACCTCGTAGGTGAAATCCACGTGGCCCGGTGTGTCGATCATGTTCAGCACGTACGGCGGCGCCGGCCGGTCGCCGGCCGTCGGTGCAGCACCCCAGGGCATCCTCACCGCCTGGCTCTTGAGGGTGATGCCGCGCTCGCGCTCGATGTCCATCCGGTCGAGGTACTGCGCCCGCATCGTGCGGTCGTCGACGACCCCGGTCAGCTGCAGCATCCGGTCGGCCAGCGTGGACTTGCCGTGGTCGATGTGGGCGATGATGCAGAAGTTGCGGATGATCGCGGGATCGGTGCGACCGGGCTG
>JBOHDD010000064.1:0-2704 GCA_050699155.1 Nocardioidaceae bacterium | reverse complement strand
TCGGCGAGCCACGTGGCCACCCGCTCCTCCGCGGTCGACGGGTCGGTCGTGCTCCTCGGGTCCACGGTCTGCGTCATCGTGTGTCCTTCCTCTTGCCCTATGACGACCTGTCGTACCAGGGTCGGTGTCTGCGGTGAGGATCCGCAAGACCGGTCGAAGGGAAAGGGCAACGGAGGATTTTGCGTGCTCTGGAGCCCGTTGCGGAATGTGTGGGTGGCACGTGCACTTTGGCGGCCCGCTGGGAAAGGTTCATCCCCTCTTCGGCACATTTGTTTCCCAAGCTCCTGCTGGAGTCGCCGCACCGCGCGCGATTGGATCAGGGCTTGTGCTCCGGCGCTCGGGTACTTCGTCCGTGCTCCCGCACGGGTGATCCTCCCAAGCTCATCACCACCGTGCTCTGCTCACGAGCTGCGCGCCGTCAGCCGAACACCTCGACGGGTGCCGCGTCGCCGATGGCTCGCGCGAGCTTGTGGTCGCAGGTGACCAGGGGACAACCGAGTGCCTGCGACAGGGCGACGAAGGTGGCGTCGTAGGTCGTCATCCGGTGCCGCAGCGCCCGTACCCTGTCGGCGAGCCCGGACATCGGGTACCGCAGTATCCGCAGGTTGTCGAAGTCGGTCCAGGCGTCGCGGGCACGGTCATCGGACAGCTTTCCGCCGCGTGCGAGTCCGCGTAGTGCCGAGTCGGTCGGGAAGTGCACCCAGCGGTGCTCGGTCACGAGGATGAGGTCACCGTCGTACCCCTACGCACAGCCCCGAGGCGTGACTCCGGCAAGAGGTCGTCGCTCAGCCGGCCCTCGGCGACGCTGCTGACGAGGGAGTGACCGAGCGCCGGGGCGTGCTTGAAGAGGTTGTGCCCGGCGACGAACGAAGCCGCAGGAGTCTTCCAGACCGCGACCGCATCCGGTCCCCACGGCAGCCGCGTGGTCCAGCAGTGCACGTGCTCGACCGGAGTGGGGTCGAGCCCGGGTAGCGCCCGGGCCACGTAGTCCGAGGTCCGGTCGGCGAGCACGGCGAGCTCCGCCGGGTCGGTCAGGCTGCCGTCCTCGCCGCCGGGCGCGTGCTCGCCCAGGCCCACGGCATAGTGCTGGTTGCCCGGGTAGGCGCTGGCGTACACACCGGTCTCCCCGAAGGCGCCGCTGGCGTCCTGCAGCGTCGCCGCCCGGGTCGACGGCGGATGCTTGACCGCGAAGGTCACCCGCACGGTGGCGTCGTAGCGCACCGGGATGGAGACACCCGCGCCGCGGGCGAGCGCTGGGGTCGCACGTCCGGCGCAGACGAGTGCGTGGCCGTGCTCGCGACAGCCGGTGCCGGTGCGCACCTCCACCGTTCCCGACGACGTAGGTCGCAGCGAAATCACGTGGTCGACGACGATGTCGTCGCGGAGGCGTTGGGCGAGTGTGTTGATCGCCGTCCTGGTGCGGATCGCGCCGCCGGCCTCGTCGAGCAGGGCCGGCCCGTCGTACGTCGCCAGCAGCGGCAGGCGATCGCAGAGCTCGGTGGCGTCGATCCGGCGTACCGGCAGGTCCGGGAAGGCAGCGAGCACCTTCAGCCGGTCATCGACCGCCGGCCCCAGCGCGACGGCGCCGTCGTCGGAGACCAGCTCGGTGCCGAGCTCGCTCTCCCACGCGCGCCACAGGTCGCGGCCATTGACAGCCATGGCGACCAGCCTCGGGTCGTCATGGGCCTGCCGGGAGGCGCGGCGTCGTACACGGTGACCGACAGTCCGCGCTGTTTCGCCGCGTACGCCGTTGCGAGCCCGACGATCCCAGCACCGACTACGGCGATGTCAGTGTGCGAAGTCATGCACACATCGTGTCAGGAGCGGTCCGTTCGTCAGCCAGCCGCCGGTGTGGCTGAACACGATGCCCGTGTAGTTCGTTGGCGGTATTGGGTAGCGTCTGACACGCAAGCCGTTGCGGCCCGACAGGCGCGTCGCATGACAAGCCTCTACCCGTTGCGGGAAGACAGTCATGCCTTCCTGGGGTAGTCGTGCCGCTCTACCGTGCATCTGTTTCGCGGCTGCGCGCACAGATCGAGGACGGGTCTCTCGTGCCCACGCTGTCGGAGCAGTACCGGCACCACATCGGCCGGTCCGCACCGCCGGCGGAGGTGCGGTCGTGGGAGCGCAGCCTGCAGGTGCTCAGTGCCGACCTTGTCGAAGCAGGTCTCGGTCAAGTCGAGGCGCTGGTCGAGTACCAGTTGCCGTTGACGAGCAAACGTGCCGATGTGGTCCTGTGTGGGTCACATCCTGGGCGCCGCACCCCGTCGTACGTCGTTGTCGAGCTGAAGCAGTGGACGCGTGCAACCATGCTCGACGACACCGACGACGTCGTGCTCCTCGACGGCTACGCTGAGAGGCTGCATCCGATCGAGCAGGTACGCCGCTACTGCACCCACCTGACCGATTTCGCGGCGTCGCTGGCGGATGTTCCCGGACAGGTGTCCGGCGTCGCTTACCTCCACAACGCCACCGACCTCGATGTGGACGACCTCTGGCAGGTCAGGCCGAGCAACCACGGCCAGATGTACACCGGCCAGCGGCGTGGCGAGTTCTTGGACTACCTGCGCAGACGACTTGCCCCGGAGCCCGGTGCCGAAGCCGCCGACCAGCTGCTCGGCAGCGCGATCCGCCCCAGCAAGCAGCTGTTGGCACTCGCGGCGGATGAGGTGCAGCGGCGCGAGCAGTTCGTGCTGCTCGACGA
>JBOHDD010000063.1:0-2646 GCA_050699155.1 Nocardioidaceae bacterium | reverse complement strand
GTGTACGACGGCCTCGTAGAGGCACTCGGTCAGCAACGGACAGCCGGCACAGATGGACCTGGCCTGCTGCACGAGGCCCTGGTAGCTGTTCCAGCTCTGGGCGCTTGCCGAGGACCGGGTCGGAGGCGGCCCCTCCAGCCTCGGGTCGAGGTACACCTCGAGGTGGCTGGTGCACGGCGCACCCACCGGGTCTGGCGACGACAAGGCGGCGGCGCGCGCAATAAGGTCGACCGGCATCTGCTTCCCCCATGGACTCAGAACTGTCAGCGAGACGGGCCTGAGCAGAGATTGCGCCCCTGTCCGACCCGGGTGGCCCCATGCGTGGCCACGCTCTCCATCACAGCGGCTCGCCGTCAGCCAGGCATCGTCCCGGATACTTAGATCGCGGTGGGTAGCGGTGGGCGGACCTACTCAGAGGCTGGCGTCGCCAGGTCAGAGGTACATGCCCCCGCCGCTGCCCTGGTCGGGCCGCTGGCCTGGCTGGCCCTGCTGCTCGTGGCCGGGTGGCGTGACCCCCGGCGGCAGGGCACGGCGCATCTGCTCGAGCTGGGCGCGCGAGGCCATCTGCTGGGCATAGATCGCCGTCTGGATCCCGTGGAAGAGACCCTCGAGCCAGCCCACGAGCTGCGCCTGCGCGATCCGCAGCTCGGACTCCGAGGGCGCGTCACCGGTGAGGGGTAGGCTCAGCCGCTCCAGCTCCTCGATCAGCTCGGGCGCCAACCCCTTCTCGAGCTCCTCGATCGAGGAGTGGTGGATGTTGCGCAACCGCTGCCTGCTGGCCTCGTCGAGCGGCGCGGACTTCACCTCTTCGAGCAGCTGGCGGATCATGCTGCCGATCCGCATCACCTTGGCAGGCTGCTCGACCAGATCGGTGACGGAGCGCTCGCCGTTGTCGTCGTCCTGCCGGGAGCCCCGTGCACCCTCGACGGCCATGCCATCGGGGCCGATGATCATGACCTGCGGGTCACGGTCGTCCTGGCCACCGGACTCCGGCGCGCGGTGTTCCTGGTTGTCGGGGTGCTGAGGCTGATCGGACATGGGACCCACTGTAGGCGCTCACACGGTCAGGAGGACCTTCCCGGTCTGCTCGCCGTCTTCGAGCAGGCGGTGCGCCTCGCGTACGTCGGACAACGGCAGGGACGTGTGCACGACAGGCCGGACGTGACCCTCCTCGACGAGCGGCCAGACGTGTTCGCGGACGCTGGCGACGATGGAGGACTTCTCCTCCACGGGCCGGCCTCGCAGGGAGGTGGCGGTGACAGCGGCGCGCTTGGTCAGCAGCTTGCCGAGGTTGATCTCGGCCTTGGTGCCGCCCTGCATACCGATGATGGCCAGCCGGCCGTTGGTGGCGAGGGCGTCGATGTTGCGGGAGAGGTACTTCGCGCCCATGTTGTCGAGGATGACGTCGACGCCGGCGCCGTCGGTCTCCCGGCGTACCACCTCGACGAAGTCCTCATCGCGATAGTTGACCGCCACGTCGGCACCCAGCTCTCGGCAGCGGTCCAGCTTGGCCGGCGAGCCGGCGGTCGTGAACACCCGCGCCCCGAGCGCCTTGGCCAGCTGGATGGCCATCGTCCCGATCCCGCCGGCGCCCCCGTGCACCAGCAGTGACTCCTCGCGCCGCAGGCCGGCCACCATGAACACGTTGGACCACACGGTGCAGGCCACCTCGGGCAGACCCGCAGCCGTCACCACGTCGACGCCCGCGGGAATCGGCAGCACCTGGCCGGCCGGCACGCTCACCTTCTCCGCGTAGCCGCCGCCGGCCAGCAGGGCGCAGACCTCGTCGCCGACCTTCCAGGCGTCCACGTCGGCTCCGAGCCCCGCGATGACGCCGGAGCACTCCAGCCCCAGCACCTCGGAGGCACCGGGCGGAACGGGGTAGTTGCCCTGTCGCTGCAGCAGGTCGGCGCGGTTGACGGCCGAGGCGGCGACGTCGATCAGCACCTCCCCGGCGCCGGGCTCCGGGTCGGGAACCTCAGCGACCGACAGGACGTCGACACCACCGGGCTCGGAACAGATGACGGCACGCATGCGCCCCACCCTATGGGGGACCCGCTACGTGCGTGCAGCCCACTCCGATGCCAGGTCGGTGGCGGTGTCGGTGCATTCGGAGATGTCCTTGAGGGTGCCACCGCGCATCGCAGCCGCGTAGCCGACGAGGAACGTGGTCAGGGGCGCGGCAGGCCTTGCGACGCCCTTGGCCGCGTCGCGGGCCAGGTCGAGGATGGCGGACATGTCCACTTCGGTGTCGACGCTCAGCTCGTCGCTGAGCTCGTCCATCCAGTCCTGAAGAGTCATCGGCCCCTCCAAAGAGCTCCGCAGCCGGTCCACCCCCGGCCGGATGTCACAGTCCATCGCCTCATCAGCGTGCGCGGGGACCCCCGCCGATGCAACCCTGTATCGGCGGCGTCGGCTCATGTGTCCGCTTTGCCCACACGCGTCGCCTGGGTGACAACGTCCGCCGGGCGGCATGAGTGCACAGACGCCTTTGAGGCCCTGTCGCGCAGGCGCGCCATGTTGGCAGACTGTATCCATGCGGCTAGCCCTGGTGCAGATGAGTGCGACCACAGACAAGACGGCCAACATCAAGACCGTCGACAGGCTGATGGGCCAGGCCGGTGAGTCACGACCCGACCTGGTGAT
>JBOHDD010000062.1:0-3173 GCA_050699155.1 Nocardioidaceae bacterium | reverse complement strand
ACACGACTCTGCGCGTTGGTCCGGTAGAACACCGCGACGTCACCCGGCTTGGCCTCGGACGCGTCGCTGAGCCGGTCGATCTCCTCGGCGACGAACCGGGCCTCGTCGTGCTCGTCGTCGGCGACGTACCCGACGATCTGCTCACCCTCACCGGCGTCGGACCACAGGTTCTTGGCCTTGCGGCCCTTGTTGCGGCTGATCACCGCGTTGGCGGCGTCGAGGATGGTCTGCGTGGAGCGGTAGTTCTGCTCCAGGAGCACCGTCCGCGCGTCCGGGAAGTCCTCCTCGAACCGCAGGATGTTGCGGATGTTGGCACCCCGGAAGGCGTAGATCGACTGGTCGGCGTCGCCGACCACCATCAGCTCCGCCGGCTCCGCTGCTCTCTCCGACTCCGCATCGGTGTCACCGGTCGTGCCCACCAGGTCGCCGTCGACAGTACGGCGGGTCGCCTGCGGGGCACAGAGCTCGCGAACCAGGGCGTACTGGGCGTGGTTGGTGTCTTGGTACTCGTCGACCAGTACGTGCCGAAACCTGCGCCGGTAGCTCTCACGGACGTCGGGGAACGCCTGGAAGAGGTGCACCGTCACCATGATCAGGTCGTCGAAGTCCAGCGCGTTGGCCTCGCGAAGCCGCGCCTGGTAGGCGGTGTAGGCCTCGGCGTAGACCTCCTCCAGGTGGTTCTTCGCGTGCTTGGCGGCGTCCTCGTGGTCGCGCAGATCGTTCTTGCAGTTGGAGATCCAGTTGAGGACGCTGCGGGGGGTGTAGCGCTTCGGGTCCAGGTCGAGGTCGCGGCAGACCATGGCCATCAGCCGCCTCTGGTCGGCGTCGTCGTAGATGGAGAACGATGACTTGTAGCCGAACCGCTCGACCTCCCGGCGCAGGATCCGCACGCACGCCGAGTGGAAGGTCGAGACCCACATCGCCGCGGCGGTGCGCGGGGTGGTCAGCTCGGCGACGCGCTCGCGCATCTCCGCCGCCGCCTTGTTGGTGAACGTGATCGCCAGGATGGTGCCCGGGTGGGCGCCGCGCTGCGCCAGCAGCCAGGCGATGCGGCGGGTGAGGACCGCGGTCTTGCCCGAACCGGCGCCGGCGACCACCAGCAGCGGCGTACCCTCGTGGACCACGGCGGCACGCTGCGGCGGATTCAGCCCCTCCAGGAGGGTCTCGGGGTCGACTCGCCGCCTCTTCGGGGACCCGCGCGAGGCATCCGCGTCGGATCCCGACGGTGGGTCGGGGGCGGGGCCGGAGCTGGGTGCCTGGGGGATCGGGAACGGCGCGCTCATCTCGCCCCAAGCCTAGACGGGCCACCCGACATCTCCGCAGCAGCACCGCCCTCCCCTGAGCCGCTCGCCGCTGGGGAGCCCCGGCACGTTCCCCATCCGTCGCGGGGGTCCCCTGCACCGCTAGGTTCGTCTCCGGGGACCCCCGCGACGAACCGGGTTCGTAGCCAGGGTCCCCGGTGGGGTGGGTCACCAGAAGACCGCGACGCCGATCGTCACCGTGGTCAGGCCGAACAGGCCGAAGAAGAGCCCCCGGGGGATCGAGGGCTTCCGGCGGTTCACCAGCACGAGTACGGCGATGAGCACCGCGAGCGCGAACTTCACCCCGATCTTGGCGTGGTCCACCGGCTCGGTGCCCGACTCGAGAACACCCACGAGCAGCAGCCCGGAGACCACCTGGGTCAGCACACCGTGCAGCATCGCGCTGTTGACCCGGTGCTCGTCTGCCCTGACCTGCACCACGGCACCGCCGAACAGCGCCGCCATCCCGAGCAGGTGGACGAACACCAGCAGGTCGTACGCGAAATCCATCAGTGGCCCCTCTCGGGCACCCGGTCACGGTCGCCGAAAACCGTACTACTCCCCGCCGGAGCCGCCGGGGATCCCGCGCGCGCAAGGGATCGTGGCGGGTGGGGATCGTGGCGGGCCCTCAGATGAGCCGACGGTCGCTGGCCCAGCGGGTGAGCTCGTGCCGCGACGACAGCTGCAGCTTGCGCAGCACGCTCGAGACGTGCGTCTCGACGGTCTTGATGGAGATGAACAGCTCCTTGGCCACCTCCTTGTACGCGTAGCCGCGGGCGATCAGCCGCATCACCTCGCGCTCGCGCTCGGTGAGCCGGTCGAGGTCCTCGTCGATCTGGGCCACGTCGATCGCGCCGGCGAACGCGTCCAGCACGAAGCCCGCCAGCCGCGGCGAGAACACCGCGTCACCGTCGGCGACCCGTCGGATCGCCTCGACCAGCTCCGGTCCGGTGATGGTCTTGGTGACGTAGCCGCGAGCACCGCTGCGGATCGCACCGATGACGTCCTCGGCGGCGTCGGAGACGCTCAGCGCCAGGAACCGCGTGTGTGGCACCTGGGTGTGCAACCGGCGGATCACCTCGCTGCCTCCCCCGCCGGGCAGGTGTACGTCGAGGAGCACCACGTCGGGGGTGGTACGGCGTACGACTTCGACCGCCTCGTCGACATCGGCGGCCTCCCCGACGATCTCGACCAGTGCTCCGAGCTCGACACGCACCCCGCTGCGGAACATCGCGTGGTCGTCGACGAGGACGACTCTGCGCCCGGTGGTCATGGGCTGCCCTCCTCCGCGGGTCCGTGCAGCGACAGCCGGACCTCGGTGCCGCCGTCGATCTCGGAGCGTACGTCGGCCTCGCCCCCGTGCCGCTGCATCCGGTCGACGATGCTGCCGCGTACCCCGAGCCGGTCCAGCGGGACCTGACGAGGGTCGAAACCTCGGCCGCGGTCCCGTACGAAGACCTCCACCATGTCCGGCGTCGCCTCGGCGAACACGTCGACCTTCTCTGCGCCGGAGTGCTTGGCCGCGTTGACCACGGCCTCACGCGCGGCCATCGCGAGTGCCTGGACCTCCGCGCTCAGCGGCCGGTCGCCGACCGTCACGACGTCCACCGGTACGCCGTGGGTGTCCTCGACCTCGGCCGCGGCGGCACGCAGGGCGGCGGCGAGAGTCTCCGCGGTCCGTTGCCGCGGGTCGTCGTACAGCCAGGCCCGCAGGTCGCGTTCCTGCGCGCGGGCCAGCGTGGCGACGGCGCGCGGGTCCTCGGCCTGTTTCTGGATCAACGCGAGGGTCTGCAGGACCGAGTCGTGCAGGTGTGCGGCGACGTCGGCGCGCTCCTGGGAGCGGATCCGCTCACGACGCTCGTCGCTGAGGTC
>JBOHDD010000061.1:0-5164 GCA_050699155.1 Nocardioidaceae bacterium | reverse complement strand
CACCTGAGGGGGACCAGACGCCACGCCAGCGGCCTCCAGTTCCGACGCGATCCGCATGGCCTCGTCGATCAACGTCTCGACGATCTGCGCCTCGGGCACCGTCTTGATGACCTCGCCCTTGACGAAGATCTGACCCTTGCCGTTGCCCGACGCGACGCCGAGGTCGGCCTCACGGGCCTCGCCGGGACCGTTGACGACGCAGCCCATGACGGCCACCCGCAGCGGCACCTCCATGCCCTCCAGGCCGGCGGTCACCTCGTCGGCGAGCTTGTACACGTCGACCTGCGCGCGTCCGCAGGACGGGCAGGACACGATCTCGAGCTTGCGCGGCCGCAGGTTCAGTGACTGCAGGATCGCCTGGCCGACCTTGACCTCCTCGACCGGCGGGGCGGACAGCGACACCCGGATCGTGTCGCCGATGCCCCGCGCGAGCAACGCACCGAACGCGACCGAGGACTTGATCGTGCCCTGGAACGCCGGCCCCGCCTCGGTGACACCGAGGTGCAGCGGCCAGTCGCCGCGCTCGGCGAGCATCTCGTAGGCCTGCACCATCACGACCGGGTCGTTGTGCTTGACCGAGATCTTGAAGTCGTGGAAGCCATGCTCCTCGAACAGCGACGCCTCCCAGACCGCCGACTCGACCAACGCCTCCGCGGTCGGCTTGCCGTACTTGTCCAGCAGCCGCTTGTCCAGCGAGCCTGCGTTGACGCCGATGCGCAGCGAGACCCCGGCGTCGGCGGCGGCGTTCGCGATCTCCTTCACCTGGTCGTCGAACCTGCGGATGTTGCCGGGGTTGACGCGGACCGCGGCACAACCGGCGTCGATCGCCGCGAACACGTACTTCGGCTGGAAGTGGATGTCGGCGATGACGGGGATCTGCGACTTGGTGGCGATCGCGGGCAGCGCCTCCGCGTCGTCCTGGCTCGGGCAGGCCACCCGCACGATGTCGCAGCCGGACGCGGTCTGCTCGGCGATCTGCTGCAGGGTGGCGTCGACGTCCGTCGTCGGGGTCGTGGTCATCGACTGCACCGACACCGGGGCGTCGCCGCCGACGAGCACCTTGCCCACCGAGATCTGTCGCGACCTCCGGCGCTCCGCCAGGGTCGGCGGTGGTGCCTCGGGCATGCCCAGGTCGATCGAGGTCATGTGTCTACCTTGCGTCCTTCACGGGTACGTCGGTCAGAGTCCGAGCCGGATCGGGTTCACGAAGTCGGCGTAGATCAGCAGTACACCCATCGCCAGCAGGAGCCCCGCCATCACATAGGCCACCGGCAGAAGCTTGGCCACGTCCACGTAGCCGGGGTCGGGACGACCGGCGACGCGTGCGAACAGCCTCCTCAGCGCCTCCCACAGCGCACCGGCGATGTGACCACCGTCCAGCGGGAGGAGCGGGATGAAGTTGAACAGGGCGACGAACAGGTTCACGATACCCAGGAGCTGAAGCACGGCCGCGAGCTTGTTGTCGATGTCGAGCTGGTCGGTCGCCGCGAGCTCGCCGGCGACCCTGCTCGCGCCGACCACGCTCACCGGGCTGTCGGCCTCGCGCTCCTCTCCACCGAACGCCGCCTGCCAGACCCCCACCATCTTCTCGGGTATGTGCAGCAGGGCCTCGCCGGTGGCCTTGGTCAGACTCCACATCTCGGTGACCACGTAGCCGGGGCCGGGGTGCACGGTCACCGTGCGCGGCGTGACCCCCAGGAAGCCCACGTGGACGAACTCGTCCTGCTGCTCCAGGTCGGGCCGGGTGGACACGGTGGTGTTGGTGGTGAGCGTCCTCCGCTCGCCGTCGCGGAGGACACCGATCGAGGCCGCCCCGCCCGCGTTGCCGCGGATGAGCGCGGTCAGCTCATCCCAGGAGCCAACCTGCTCACCGTTGAAGCTGACGATCCGGTCGCCCTTCTGCAGGCCGGCCTTCCGGGCCGGTGAGACCGGGTCGGAGTCCTTGCAGAGGCGGCTCGGGTTGGGCTCGGCGGCAGAGATCACACAGTCGGACACGACGCCGACGACGGGTCTCGGCTCGGCCACGCCGAAGCCCATCCAGACACCGCCCAGGATCAGGAAGGCCAGGATGACGTTGACCATGGGTCCGCCGGACATCACGATCAGCTTCTGCCACCACGGCTTGCGGTAGAAGAGCCGCTCCTCCTCCCCCGGCTGCACGTGTTCGTACTCGGCGGCTCGCGCGTCGGAGATCAGCTGGGTGAAGAGCCCGGTGTTCGACCTGCGCAGCCTGGTGGGGTCGCCGCCCTTCTCCGGCGGCAGCATCCCGACCAGCTTGACGAAGCCTCCGAGCGGGAACATCTTCACGCCGTACTCGGTCTCGCCCCGCTTGGTCGACCAGAGCGTGCGGCCGAACCCGACGAAGTACTGGGTCACCTTGATGCCGAACTTCTTGGCCGGCCACATGTGACCCACCTCATGCAGCGCGATGGACGCGATCACGCCGAGCGCGAACAGCACCACGCCCAGCGTGTAGACGAGGGTCTCGCTCATCGGGTCGTGTCCACGGTCGGGGCCTCCGTCAGCTCGTGCGCGCGCTCACGCGCCCAGGCGTCTGCTGCCAGCACGCCGTCCAAGGTCAAGGTGTCGCCCTTCGAGGGTACGTCGTGCTCGCCCAACACGCGCGCGATCGTGTCGACGATAGCCGTGAAGGGGAGCCGGCCGGCCCGGAATGCCTCCACGCACACCTCGTTGGCAGCGTTGTACACCGCCGGGGCGGTGCGCCCGGTCCCGGCGGCGCGCGCCGCCAGCGTGACAGCAGGGAACGCCTCGTGGTCGAGGGGGAGGAACTCCCACGTCGCGGCCCGGGACCAGTCGCAGGCCGGCGCGGCGCCGGGGACACGGTCGGGCCAGCCGAGCCCCAGCGCGATCGGGAGGCGCATGTCGGGGGGCGAGGCCTGCGCGAGCGTCGACCCGTCGGCGAACTCCACCATCGAGTGGACGACCGACTGCGGGTGGACCACCACCTCGATCCGCTCCAGCGGTACGTCGAAGAGCAGGTGCGCCTCGACCACCTCGAGGCCCTTGTTGACCAGGGTCGCGGAGTTGATCGTGACCACCGGGCCCATGTCCCACGTCGGGTGGTCCAGTGCCTGCTCCGGCGTCACGTCGGCCAGCTCCTCGCGGCTGCGGCCGCGGAAGGGCCCACCGGACGCGGTCAGCACCAGCCGGTGTACCTCCTGCGCGGAGCCTCCCCGTAGGCACTGGGCGAGCGCGGAGTGCTCGCTGTCCACCGGCACGATCTGCCCGGGCCGCGCGGCCCGCCTGACCAGGTCACCGCCGACGATCAGCGACTCCTTGTTGGCCAGCGCCAGGGTCCGACCGGCCTCTAGCGCCGCCAGTGTCGGCCGCAGGCCGACCGCGCCCGTGATGCCGTTGAGCACGACGTCGCACGGCAAGGTCGCCGCCTCCTCCGCGGCATGCGGTCCCACCAGTACCCGCGGCAGGCGGAACTGTCCCGCGCTGTAGCCGCGACGCTTGGCCTCGGTGAAGAGCCCGAGCTGCAGGTCCTCCGCGGCTGTCCCCTGTGAGATCGCCACCGCGCCGACACCGAACTCGACCGCCTGGGACGCCAGTGTCCGCGGGTCGGAGCCACCCGCGCTGAGCGCGACCACCCGGAACCGGCCGGGGTTACGGCGCACCACGTCGAGCGCCTGGGTACCGACGGACCCCGTGGAGCCGAGGATGACGACGTCGCGCTGAGAGCTCACCGGGTCATTGTCCCATCGCCGGCTGCGCTACGTTCGACGGTGCGTGGCACGGCACGAGGGACGACGGGAGGAGTCGACGATGGGCGCACTGTGGCATCCGTTCTCGGACATGGGAGCGGTGGAACGCGACGGCGAGTTCGTCCTGACCCGCGGGGACGGCGCGTACGTATGGGACGAGCACGGCACGCGCTACCTCGACGCCACCGCGGGTCTGTGGTTCGCCAACATCGGCCACGGGCGCGCTGAGCTCGGTGAGGTCGCCGCCCGGCAGATGGGTGCGCTGGCGGCGTACTCTACGTTCGGCGACAACGTGAGCCCGCCGACGGTCGAGCTCGCGGAGCGGCTGGCCGCGATCGCCCCGGTGCCGGGCAGCAAGGTGTTCTTCACCAGCGGCGGCTCGGACTCCATCGACACCGCGACCAAGCTCGCCCGCCGCTACTGGGACCAGATCGGCCACAGCGAGCGCACCGTCGTCCTGGGTCGCCAGAAGGCCTACCACGGCATGCACGTCGCCGGTACGGCGCTGGCCGGGATCCCCGGCAACCACGACGGGTACGGCGAGCTGATGCAGGACGCCGCGACCGTGTCCTGGGACGACGCCGACGACCTCCGCGACACCATCGAGCGGATCGGGCCGGACCGGGTGGCCGCGTTCTTCTGCGAGCCGGTGATCGGCGCCGGCGGCATCTACCCGCCGCCTCCCGGCTACCTGGAGGCGGTGCGCAAGGTCTGCCGCGACTACGAGGTGCTCTTCGTCGCCGACGAGGTGGTCACCGGGTACGGCAGGATCGGCGGCTCGTGGTTCGCCAGCAGCCGCTTCGACCTCGAGCCCGACTTCGTCACCACGGCCAAGGGGCTGACCTCCGGTTACCTGCCGATGGGTGCGGTGCTGGTCTCCCCGCAGATCGCCGAGCCGTTCTTCGACCGTGACGCGGGCGTCTGGCTCCGGCACGGTTACACCTACTCCGGCCACCCCACCGCGGCCGCGGTCGCCCTGGCCAACCTCGACATCCTGGAACGTGAGAACCTGCTCGAGGCCGCCTCCCGCCTGGAGGGCTCGCTGGCGACACGGCTGGCGCCGCTGGCCGAGCACGAGCAGGTGCAGCAGGTGCGTTCAGGTGTCGGCGCCCTGGCCGCGGTCCAGCTGCACGACCATGCACGGGCGATGCCGCTGGTCAGGCGGCTACGCGGGCACGGTGTCGCTACCCGCGCGGTCGGCGCCGGCGCCCTCCAGATCTCTCCCGCCCTCGTGATGACCGACGCCGAGGTCGACGACCTGGCAGCAGCACTGGGGGCGGCCCTGGACGAGGAGCACCCGACGGGGTAAGGAGGGTAGCCCGATGAGCACAGACAGCACGGAGTTCGCCCGCATCCTCGGCAGGGGCGACGTCCTCGCGGTCGCCTTCGGCGCGATGATCGGTTTCGGCTGGATCGTGCTCACCGGCGACTTCCTG
>JBOHDD010000060.1:0-3714 GCA_050699155.1 Nocardioidaceae bacterium | reverse complement strand
GAACGAAGGGGAAGTTCGTGATCGAGCCGTTGCCGGTGGTGAAGAAGATCATCGTGCAGCCGGTGGCGACCTGCCCGGCCACCGACTCCAGGTCGTTGCCCGGGCTGTCCATGAACGTGAAGCCGGGTCCGGGCAGCGGTTCGGAGTAGTCGATGACGTGGTCGAGGCGCAGCCGCCGGTCCAGCTTCCGTGCCGCGCCAACGGACTTCAGGACGATGTTGTACAGGCCCCGGTAGACGTTACCGCCGGACGGGTTGCCCTCCGCCGTCTGCCCATGCCAGCCGACCCGCTCCTTGAACGACTCGACCGTGCGCAGGAACCTCCTGGCCACCTCGACGTCACGGACGTTCTCGAGGACGTAGTCCTCAGCGCCGATGAGCTCGTCGGTCTCGGCGAGTACGGCGGCGCCTCCGTGCCGGATCACCTCGCGTGCGACGGCCCCGGCCAGCGGGTTCGCCGAGATTCCGGAGAATGCGTCGGAACCACCGCACTGCAGTCCGATCCGCAGGTCGGCAAGGGGCTGCTCGGTGCGCCTCTGCGCGGCGACCGGACCCACCCACGACGCCACGATCTCCGTCGCCCGGTCGATGTCGTCGCCGAACCCGCCCCGGCGGGTGAAGAACGCGTGCGGGACCAGCACCTCCGGGTAGCCGTGCTCGCGCATGTAGTCCCGGACGTCCGCACCGACGACGGCGCCGTCGGGCTCGTCGACCAGCATCACCGCGCCGACGTTGGGATGCACGAGGAAGCCGGCCAGCGTGGCCAGCAGGAAGCCGAGGTTGTTCGGCGCCTGGTCCTCGCCGCCCTCGGTGTGCGCGACCGGCACGACGCCGTCGAGACCCGCACCTGCCCGGTCGCGGAACCGCCGGGCCAGCTCGGTGACGAACGCCGCACTGCGTGAGGTGGCTCCGATCAGCACGATGTGGTTGCGCGTCCCGGCGACTCCGTGCTCGCGGGCGTAGCCGAGGAAGGTGCCGGGGACGTCCACGCCGTCCACCTGCGGTCCGAGATGCAGCGCCGCCTCGTCGAGGTGGTACGGGTCGAGTGGCTCGTTGGCCGCGGTCGCCGATGCCGGCAGACCCGCGACACCCCGGGCCTGAAGGGCGCCGAGGCTGGTCGGCGTGCAGACGCTGTCACCGGGCGCCAGGTCACGTTGCGCGCGGGCGAACGGCGTCGACCAGGACAGCAGCGGCTCGCCCCTGCCGATGGACCGGACGACGAACCGGTGCCCCTCGAGGACGGTGTGTCGCAGCGTCAACGCGTCGCCGTCGCGCTCGACGGTGGTGCCGGCGTCGAGCGTGCGGGTGGCGATGGCGACGTTGTCGCCGACCTCGGGAAGAACGCCGACGTCGGAGAACTGGAGGCCTGTCATCTGCGGCTCCCGGTGCTCATGCCCGCCTTCCATTTCATAGATCCTGTAGGATCCTGGTCCACGCAACAGTGGCGCAGACCAGGGCACCCGGTCAAGACCCGAGAGGCGAAATGTCGTCGACCGACCACGCGACCCGGATCCATCGCAGGAACGTGCTCGCCGATGACGTCTACGAGGCGATCAAGGCGATGGTCATGGACCACGTCGTGCGCCCCGGTGCGCGCGTGTCGATCGACGGGCTGGCCCGCGATCTCGTGGTCTCACCTACCCCCGTCCGGGAGGCGCTCGCGCGGCTGGAGTCCGACGGACTGGTGGTGAAGGAGCCGCTCAAGGGCTACCGCACCACGTCGCTGCTCACCCTGGAGGAGTTCGACGACCTGTTCCGGTTCCGACGGCTGATCGAGCCGTGGGCCGCTCGCCGAGCGGCCGTGTCGATTACCCCCGCCGGCGCCCGGCAGGTCCGCGACGAGCTCGAGTCCGCGGTCGCTCCGCTGGCCGAGCACTACGAGGGCTACAAGGCCCTCACCGCGCACGACACCCGCTTCCACGCGATGATCATGCGACTCTCCGGCAGCGAGCAGGTACGGGTGGCGTTCGAGCGGACCCACTGCCACCTGCACATCTTCCGGCTGCACTTCGAGCGTGACATCGGCCAGGAGGCGCTCGCCGAGCACCGCAGGATCGCCGCTGCGGTGGTCGCCGGCGACGGTGACGCGGCGGAGGCAGCCATGCTGTCCCACCTCGAGGCCGCCATGACCCAACGACTTCGCAAGGTCTACCCGTGACCGCGGACCAGGAGTTCCACGGGGTCCGCGCCGTGGTGACCGGCGGTGCCTCCGGGATCGGCGCCGCCACGGCTTCCATGCTGCGCGAGCGTGGTGCGACGGTGTGCAGCCTGGACCTCGCGTCCGAGGGCACCCCGGACGGGTGCGTGCATGTCCGGTGCGACGTGACCGACGAGGCCGCGACCACCGCCGCCGTCGAGCATGCCGCGCACGAGCTCGGTGGCATCGACGTCGTCGTGAACAACGCCGGGGTCGGCGCCAGCGGCACCGTCGAGGACAGCGACGACGACACGTTCCGCCGCCTTCATGAGGTCAACGTCCTCGGCGCCGTACGCGTCACGCGTGCAGCACTGCCGCACCTGCGCCAGTCAGCGCATGCAGCGGTGGTCAACACGGTCTCTGTCGCGGCGACGGTCGGGCTACCCGAGCGAGCCGCCTACAGCGCCAGCAAGGGAGCCCTGCTGTCGCTCACCCTCGCGATGGCCGCGGACCACCTCCGGGACGGGGTGCGGGTCAACTGCGTCGCGCCGGGGACCGCGGACACCCCGTGGGTCCAACGGCTACTGGCCGAGGCAGAGGACCCGTCGGCTGCACGCCTGCTCCTGGAGAGTCGCCAGCCCACCCGGCGCCTCGTCACCGCAGAGGAGGTGGCACGCGCCATCTGTGCACTGGCGTCCCCACTGGCCTCCTCGAGCACCGGCAGCGTGGTCACCGTCGACGGCGGGCTGACCACCGTGCGTCTGCCGTCTCGGTGAACGCAGCGAGACACCCGTCCAGGCGAACCTCAGGCGGGTGCGGGCTGCTCGACGGAGAAGGTCAGTCCACCCCCGTCGGCACCGACGACCACCCGGGCGCCGGGCAGCAGACTTCCGTCCAGCAACAGGTCGGCGACCCGGTCGTCGACCGCGCGCTGGATCGTGCGCCGCAACGGACGCGCACCGAACTCGGACTGATGACCGTGCTCGGCGACCCACTCGACGGCGTCCTCGCCGAACTCGGCGGTGACCTGCTGTGTCTCGAGGCGGCGTTCGGTCTCCTGCAACAGCAGCCTGGTGATCCCGCGCAGTTCCGCACCACTCAGTCGACCGAAGGTCACGACCTCGTCGACCCGGTTGAGGAACTCCGGCCGGAACGCCTCGCGCAGCTTGGGCATCAACCGCTCTCGCAGGTCTGACACCGTGTCGTCGCCCTGCGACGGTGAGGTGAAGCCCAGCGCGCCCGACGGTGTCGAGATGACCTCGGACCCGACGTTGCTGGTCATGATCAGCACCGTGTTGGTGAAGTCGACCGTCCGGCCCGAGCCGTCGGTGAGCCTGCCGTCGTCGAGGACCTGCAACAGGGTGTTGAACACCTCAGGATGCGCCTTCTCGATCTCGTCGAGGAGCACCACCGAGTACGGGCGCCGGCGTACCGCCTCGGTCAGCTCACCGGCGTCGCCGTACCCCACGTATCCCGGAGGTGCACCGAACAACCGGCTGGCCGTGTGCCGCTCGCCGAACTCGCTCATATCGAGCCGCACCATCCGGTCCGCGTCGCCGAACAGCGTGACCGCGAGCG
>JBOHDD010000059.1:0-7096 GCA_050699155.1 Nocardioidaceae bacterium | reverse complement strand
GGGTCAACGCGGCGACCAGCAGGCCGGACCTGGAGGCGTTGAACACCGCGTCACGGTACGGCACCTGGTCGGGCAGCAGGCCACGGGCGGTGTCGGTCGACATCGGCCAGCCCGGCACGCAGACGACCGGACGGACGGACCGGTGCGGCTCGAGGCGCAGCGACCTCACGGTCTCCCGCTCGGTCCAGGCCAGCGTCAGGCCACCCGCGAGCGCCGCCGCCACGTTGTCAGGGTGCCCCTCGAGCTCGGCGGCCAGCCCAAGGGCCTCGCCCGCGGCGATCCCCTCGCCGTCCAGCAACCTGCGGGCAGCCTCGACCCCGGCCACGATCGCCGCCGCCGACGAGCCCATCCCGCGACCGTGCGGGATGGCGTTGCGGCACTGAACCCGCAGCCCGGGGGGCTCGCCGCCCCAACGCCGGAACGCAGCGAGCATGGAGGCGACCACCAGATGCGTCTCGTCCCGTGGCACCGCGTCGGCGGACTCCCCGGCAGCCTCGACGGTCAGGCCCTCGTCGACGACCTCGGCGGTGACCTCGTCGTACCTGGCAAGGGCGAGACCGAAGCTGTCGAACCCAGGACCGAGGTTGGCACTCGTCGCCGGCACCGTGACCCGCACCGCCCCGCGGCGGAAGCTCGTCACGGTCAGACCAGCCCCGCCGCACGGGCAGCGGCGACGACGTCGACGTCGATGACGGTGTCGACCACGTGGTCGAATGTCGACATCGCGGTGTCGATGTCCTTGAGGCCGTGGCCGGTCACGGTGACGACCACGACCTGGCCGCGGTCGAGCAGCCCCTGCGCATGGCTGGCGACCAGCCCGGCGACACCGGCCGCGGACGCAGGCTCGACGAACACACCGTCACCGGCGGCAAGACCCCTCTGCGCGGACAGGATGGCCTCGTCGGCGACCGCGTCGATCCGGCCCCCCGACTGGTCCCGGGCCTGCTCCGCAGGCTTCCACGAGGCCGGGTTGCCGACACGGATGGCGGTCGCCACCGTGTCGGGCTCACGCACGACCTCACCGCGCACGATCGGCGCGGCCCCCGCGGCCTGGAAGCCCCACATCCGGGGGCGCCCGGAGCGACCCGCCTCGGCGTACTCGCGGTAGCCCTTCCAGTAGGCGGTGATGTTGCCCGCGTTGCCCACGGGCAGCACGTGTACGTCCGGAGCGCTGCCGAGGAAGTCCACGACCTCGAAGGCGGCGGTCTTCTGACCTTCGAGCCGCATCGGGTTGATCGAGTTCACCAGCGAGACGGGGTAGTCGTCCGACAGCCCCCGCGCGATCTCCAGGCACTCGTCGAAGCCGCCCCGCACCTGCACGATCGCGGCACCGTGCAGGACGGCCTGGGCCAGCTTTCCCTGCGCGATGCGACCCCGTGGCACCAGCACGACGGGCGTCAGCCCGGCCCGCGCGGCGTACGCCGTCATCGAGGCCGACGTGTTGCCGGTGGACGCACAGACGACGGCCTTCGCGCCCTCGCCGGCGGCCACCGAGATCGCCATCGTCATCCCGCGGTCCTTGAAGGAGCCGGTGGGGTTGTCACCCTCGACCTTGAGCCAGACCTCGCACCCCGTCAGGTCGGACAGCCAACCGGACCCCACCAGCGGCGTGCCCCCTTCTCGCAGCGTGACGACCGGTGTGCTGGGCTCGACCGGGAGCCAGCCGCGGTACTCCTCGATCACACCGCGCCACTGGTGGACAGCCGGTGCCTCGTGGGCGCTCACTCCGGGTCTCCCTCGACGCGCATGACGGAGGTCACGTCGAGGACCATGTCGAGCTCGCGCAGTCGCTCGACGGTCCGGGCGAGTGCCGCGTCCGTGGCGGTGTGGCTCACGATCACCAGCTGCGCGTCGACGTCGCGGCCCTGCTGGCGCACGGTCTGGATGGAGACGCCGTGCTCGGCGAACTCGTGCGCGACCGTCGCGAGCACACCTGCCCGGTCGTCCACGTCGAGGGCCACGTGGTAGCGCGTGCGGGTCTCGCCCATCGGCAGCACCTCGCGCTGGGTGTACGTCGACTCCCCGACCCCTCGGACATCCTGCAGCCTGTTCCTGGCCACGGTGACGAGGTCGCCGAGCACGGCGCTCGCGGTCGGTGCACCGCCGGCGCCCGGCCCGTAGAACATCAGCTGCCCGGCGGCCTCGCTCTCCACGAACACCGCGTTGTACGCCTCACGCACGCTGGCCAGTGGATGGCTGCGAGGGATCATCGCCGGATAGACCCTGGCCGACACCGCCTCACCGTCGGCAACCTCGACGAGGTCACAGATCGCGAACAGCTTGACGACGCAGCCCATCTCCTGTGCCGAGGCAACGTCGGTGGCACTGACGTCGGTGATGCCCTCACGGTGCACGTCGGCCGCGGTCACCCGCGTGTGGAACGCGAGGCTGGCAAGGATCGCAGCCTTGGCCGCGGCGTCGAACCCCTCGATGTCCGCGGTCGGGTCGGCCTCGGCGTAGCCGAGCTGCTGGGCCTCCTCCAGCGCCTCGGTGAACCCCATGGCACTGCTGTCCATCCGGTCCAGGACGAAGTTCGTCGTACCGTTGACGATGCCGAGCACACGGGTCACCCGGTCACCCGCGAGAGACTCGCGCAGCGGCCGCACGATCGGGATGGCGCCGGCGGCCGCGGCCTCGAAGTAGAGGTCACGACCCGCCTTCTCCGCCGCGGCGAACAGCGTCGCGCCGTCCTCGGCGAGCAGTGACTTGTTCGCCGTGACCACGGAGGCTCCGTGCTCGAGGGCGGACAGGATCAGCGAGCGCGCCGGTTCGATGCCGCCGATGACCTCGACCACCAGGTCGACGTCACCGCGGGACACGAGACCTTCTGCGTCGGTCGTGAACAGGCCGGGGTCGACCGGGACGTCGCGTCGACGCTGCTGCCGGCGTACGGCGATGCCGACCAGGTCGACGGGGGCACCCACGCGGGCGGCCAGGTCGTCGGCCTGCTCGACGAGGATACGGGCGACCTCACTGCCGACGACCCCGCAGCCCAGCATGGCCACTCGCAGGCTGCGCGTGCTCATCGACCCACCTTCGGTTGCTTTCCTTGTCGCAGTCTCGTCCAGACCCCGGAACCCCGCGGGGTCCGTCCAGGATCCAAGACATAGATCTCACAGTACGTCGAGACGCAGCAAGTCATCCTCGGTCTCCCGGCGTACGACGAGCCTGGCCCTCCCGTCCCGGACCGCCACCACGGCGGGCCGGGGCAGGTGGTTGTAGTTGCTGGCCATCGAACGGCAGTACGCACCCGTGCCGGGTACGGCCACCAGGTCGCCGACCGTGACGTCGGCTCCCACGAACTCGTCCTTGACCACGATGTCGCCGGCCTCACAGTGCTTTCCCACGAGCCGGCTCAGGATCGGTGGACCCTCCGAGGCCCTGGACGCCAGTGTGCAGGCGTAGTCGGCGTCGTACAACGCGGTGCGGATGTTGTCGCTCATCCCGCCGTCGACGGAGATATAGCGTCGGGTCGCACCGGCGTCGAGCGCGACGTCCTTGACGGTCCCGACCTCGTACAACGTGCACATCGCCGGACCGACGATCGCCCGGCCCGGCTCGATGGCCAGCCTCGGCACCGCGATCTGACGTGCACGGCACTCGAGCCCGACGATCTCGCGGAGCCCTTCGGCCAGCTCCAGAGGCGACTGCGGGTCGTCCTGGCTGGTGTACGCGATGCCGAAGCCGCCGCCGAGATCGAGCTCGGGCAGCTCGACACCGAGCTCGGTTGCGATCCGGGCGTGCAGCGCGAGAACGCGACGCGTCGCCACCTCGAACCCGGAGGTGTCGAAGATCTGCGAGCCGATGTGCGAGTGCAGCCCGCGCAGTCGCATCCGCTCGCAGGCGAGCAACCGGCGTACGGCGGCGAACGCCTCACCCTCGCTGATCGAGAAGCCGAACTTCTGGTCCTCGTGTGCGGTCGCGATGTACTCGTGGGTGTGGGCCTCGACACCGGCGGTGACGCGCACCAGCACGTCCGCGGTGCGACCAAGTGCCTCGGTCAGGTCGACCAGCCGGTCGATCTCGAAGAACGAGTCGACGATGATGCGGCCGACCCCGACCTCGAGGGCGCGGGCGAGCTCGGCCGCGCTCTTGTTGTTGCCGTGGAACCCGATCAGTGCCGGGTCGACACCGGCACGCAATGCGAGGGCGAGCTCACCACCGGAGCAGACATCGAGGCAGAGGCCCTCGTCGAGGGCCCACCGCACCACCGCCGTCGACAGGAACGCCTTCCCCGCGTAGAAGACGTCGAAGCCCGCGAACGCGTCCCGGTAGGCGCGTGCCCGGCTGCGGAAGTCGGCCTCGTCGAGCACATAGGTCGGCGTGCCGAACTCGTTGGCCAGGTCGGTGAGCGCGACACCACCGATCTCGAGTACGCCGTCCTGCCTCCGGCCCGCCGTGCCGGACCAGATCGCGGGGTCCATCGTGTTGACGTCGTCGGGGCGACGCAGCCACGCGGGCCCGCGGGTGCCGACGACCGCGTGCAGCGCCCCTGCCTCATGCGCGCGCACTGCTCACATCCGTTCGGGGGCGTCGACGCCGAGAAGGGCGAGTCCGTTGGACAGCACGGTCCTGGTGGCGTCCACGAGCAGCAGACGGGCTCCGTGCAACGGTGTGGGCTCCTCGTCCCCTCGCGGAAGCACGCGGCACTCGTCATAGAACTTGTGGAACGTCCCGGCTGTCCCCTCCAGGTACCGTGCGACGCGGTGCGGCTCGCGGAGCTCCGCGGCCTGCGCCACCACCCGCGGGAACTCACCGAGCGCACGCAGCAGGTCACCCTCGCGCTGGTGGTCCAGGAGACCGGGGTCGAAGTCGGCACCGGCCGGCGCAAGCCCGAGGTCGGCAGCGTTGCGCATGATCGAGGCGAGCCGCGCGTGGCCGTACTGCACGTAGAAGACCGGGTTGTCCGCGGTCTGCCGGGTCACCGCCTCGACGTCGAGGGTCAGCGGCGAGTCCACAGGATACCGGCACAGCGTGTACCGAAGCGCGTCGACACCGATCAGGTCGACGGTTTCCTGCAGCGTGACGATGCTGCCGGCCCGCTTCGACAGCCGGACCTCCTCGCCGTCGCGGAGGATCTTGACCATCTGGCCGATCAGCACCTCGATGTGGGTGGTCGGATCGTCACCGGCACAGGCCGCCATCGCCTCCAGCCGGCCGACGTACCCATGGTGGTCGGCACCGAGGAGATAGATGCAGCGGTCGAAGCCGCGCTCGCGCTTGTCCACGTAGTACGCAGTGTCGGAGGCGAAGTAGGTGAGCGTGCCGTTGCTGCGCACCAGCACACGGTCCTTGTCGTCGCCGAAGTCCGTGGTGCGCATCCACAGGGCGCCGTCCTGCTCGAAGAGGTGTCCCTGTGACTTGAGCCGGTCCAGCCCATGCTCGACCTTGCCGCCGTCGTGCAGGTCGCGCTCGGAGTACCACACGTCGAAGTGCGTGCGGAACGCGTCGAGCTGTTCTCGTTGCTCGCTCAGCTGACGGCGGTAACCGGCCTCCCCGAACGCCGACAGCTGGTCCTGCGCGGGTAGGTCGGTGATCCCTGGGTCCTCGTCCACGATGGACTCGGCCAGCTCGGCGATGTAGGCGCCGTGGTAGCCGTCTGCGGGGGTTTCCTGCCCATGCGCCGCGGCCACCAGGGACGCGCCGAAGTTGTCCATCTGGCTGCCGCGGTCGTTGATGTAGAACTCGCGGGTCACCTCCGCCCCCGCAGCCTGGAGCACCCGCGCGATCGCGTCACCGACGGCCGCCCATCTGGTGTGGCCGAGGTGCAGCGGTCCGGTCGGGTTGGCGGAGATGAACTCGAGGTTGATGGTCTGACCCGCCAACGTGTCGGAGGTGCCGTACCCCTGACCCGCGTCCACCACCTGGCGGGCGAGGATCGCCTGGGCGGACGCCTCGACACGGACGTTGATGAACCCCGGACCCGCGACCTCCACCGAGGCGATGCCCGGCGAGCTCTCGAGACGGGCGGCCAGCAGGCCGGCAAGCTCGCGCGGCGGCAGGCCGGCCTGCTTTGCCACCTGCAGCGCCACGTTGGTGGCGTAGTCCCCGTGCTCCTTGCTCTTCGGACGCTCGATGCGCACCTCGCGCGGCAGCTTGGGCAGGTCGACCTCTCCCGACTCGACGATGGCCGTGAGCGCATCGAGGACGGACTGCGAAAGCTGTTCGGGGGTCACCCGCGACAGCCTATCGACGGTGGACGCTCAGTCCCCTGGCTCCCCCGCCCCGGTGAGATCGCGGATCACCTCGACCAGCAGGTCGGGCTGGAACGGCTTCGTGATGTAGGCGTTGACCCCGAGCGCTCGCCCTCGGTCCAGGTCGGCCTCCTGGGCCGCCGCGGAGACCATCACCACCGGGATGTCGCGCGTGCTGGCCTGCGCGCGCAGCCGGGCCACGGTCTCGAAACCGTCCATGCGCGGCATCACGACGTCGAGCGTGATCAGGTCCGGCTGAATCTCCTCCACCCGGTCCAGCGCATCCTGCCCGTCCTCGGCGGTGCAGACCTCGAAACCCTCCAGCTCGAGGTTGACACTGATCAGCTCTCGGATGACTGCCGAGTCGTCGACCACGAGCACTCTGGGGGAGCCACTTCTCACAGGCTGCAGGTTAGCGCTCCGCCATGCCGTCGACGCTCGATCTCGACTCATTTGGGTCCGGACCGTGTCCTAGCGGTGACGGCAGCGTCGGGGTAGAGCCGTGCGCTCGACCGGCTGGTACTGTTTCGCAGCAGCCCAGGGCCCCCGTAGCTCAGGGGATAGAGCACCCGCCTCCGGAGCGGGGTGCGCAGGTTCGAATCCTGCCGGGGGCGCGCGCCGTCCCTCTCAGCAGCCGCGGTCGAGGGTGGCATCCTTGCGTACGTCGCGCATCACCCGCGCCAGTGACCCCCGGTCCGGGAAGACGACGCTGGCGCCTCCCGCCGAACCCGTGCCCCCCGGCACCACGCAGTTGCGCACCTTCGCCGGCCTGACGGTGAGCATCACCCTGCCCAGCCGGTACAGCTGCGCCGGCGACAGGTCGCTGCGCATCCGCGTGATCGCCGAGACCATCATCCGCTCGAACCTGCCGGGACGGTCAGCGAGCTCCCGTGCCCGCGCCA
>JBOHDD010000058.1:0-5328 GCA_050699155.1 Nocardioidaceae bacterium | reverse complement strand
CCGAGGAGTCGTTGGTGGAGCTGGCCCGGCTGAACGACCCGTGGGACCTGCGGGGTGCGGTGCGGACCCTGAAGCAGTCGGTGGATCCCGACAGTGTGGACAGGAAGGCTCAGAAGAGCATGCAGCGTCGGTATTTCAGCCTCACGCCGGTGGGGGAGGAGTACGTCGCGAAGGGGGTGCTGGATGCCGAGACCGGCGCGATGTTCGCCCAGGTGCTGGACACCCTGGCCCGGCCGCAGCCCGGTGATGACCGTACGGTGGGGCAGCGGCGGGTGGACGCGTTGGCTGAGCTGTGTCGGTCGGTGCTCGATGCGGGGTTGCCGCGCGACAACGGGGTCCGTCCGCACCTGGTGGTGACCCTGTCGTGGGAGACGCTGGTCGGCCGACTGGGCGCCGGGCCGGCGCGGCTGGACGGGTTCGGCACTATCTCGACGTCGTTGGTGCGGCAGCTGGCCTGTGATGCCAATGTGGCGCGGGTGGTGGTCGGCCCCGACGGCAGCCCGATCGAGCTGGGGCGTTCGGCGCGCACCGCCTCGGCGGCACAGCGCCGCGGCGCCGGTGTGCGTGATGGGGGTCGGTGTCGGGTTCCGGGGTGTGGCAGCCGGATCGTGCAGCTGCACCACCTGACCCACTGGGTCGATGGCGGGGCGACGGACCTGGCCAACATGGTCTCGCTGTGTCCGCGGCATCACCGCAACGTGCACTCGGGGCGACTACGCATCACGGCCGAGGGCGGCCGGTTCCGGATCCACACCCGCGACGGCCGCGAGCTGATCGACCACCGCCAGCAGTCCGACCACCTGGTCACCGAGATCGGACAACGACTCCTCGACCTCAACTGACCTCAGGGTGTCAGCCGACGCGTTGAACCCCGCAGAACTCACCTCGTCAGGCGAACTGTAGGTGAGTTGTCCCGGTCTCGGCGAGAGGCAAGAGGCTGACCGTACCGTGAGGGCATGACGTCGTACCCCCTGGAACCGAGCCGTGCCGAGATGGTGGAGATGGGCCGGATCGCCGTCGATGCGGTCGCCGACTTCGTCGAGGACCTGCCCGATGCGCCGGCCGTCACCATGGACGACGACCTCGACGGGTTGGTACGCGAGCTGCTGGCTCCACCCGGCGAGGGCCCTGGCGACTTCACCTCCCTGCTGGCGCGCCTGACCGAGGCCGCCCGGCCCGGTGTCGAGACCGCCGGTCCGAGCTATCTCGCCTTCATCCCCGGCGGCGGCCTGTTCACCTCGGCGCTCGCCGAGATGGTTGCTCGCGCGCACAACCGCTACACCGGCCTCTCCGCGCTCGCGCCTGGAGCCGTGGCGGTGGAGCACGGTGTGATGCGTTGGCTGTGCGAGGCGTTCGGGCTGCCCACGGAGGCCGTCGGCATCACCACCACGGGTGGGTCGAACGCCACCTTGTCCGCGCTCGTCGCCGCCCGCGAGCAGATGTTGGGGGAGGAGTTCAGCGACGGCACGATCTACGTCACCGCGCACACACATCTGTGCGTGGCCAAGGCGGCTCAGGTCGCCGGGTTCCCGAGGGCCCGGGTGCGCACCGTCCCCACCACGGCGGACCTGCGGATGGACCCGGCGGAGGCGGCACGGATGATCGCGCAGGACCGGCGGGCCGGTCTGCGACCCGCGGTCCTCGTGGGTACGGCGGGGACCACCGACACCGGCACCGTCGACGACCTCGGCGAGTTGGCCGGTCTTGCCGAGACCGAACGGATGTGGTTGCACGTCGACGGCGCGTACGGCGGGTTCTTCCGCTTCACCGAGCGTGGTCGACGGCGACTCGACGGAATCGACCGGGCCGACTCGATCGTTCTGGACCCCCACAAGGGACTCTTCCTGCCGTTCGGGACGGGTGTGCTGCTGGTACGGGACGGGACCACCCTGCAGGCCGCCTTCGCCAGTGGAGGCCACTATCTGCAGGACCTCGACGGCACCGGCGACCTCCCCGACTACGCCAACATCACGCCCGAGCTGACCCGGGAGGCACGAGGGGCGCGGCTGTGGCTGCCGCTGCACCTGCACGGCATCGCCGCCTTCCGGGACGCGCTCGACGAGAAGCTCGACCTGGCGCGTGAGGTCCACCGGGCACTGTCGCAGGACGAGCGGATCGAGACGGGTGCCGAACCCGACCTGACCGTGGTCACCTTCCGGCTCCGGGGCAAGGGCGAGGCCGACCAGGAGCGCTGGCGGCAGCGCATCATCGCCTCCCGTCGCGTCTTCCTGTCCAGCACCCGCGTCGACGGGCGCTACACCCTGCGGCTGTGCGTGCTCTCCCACCGCACCCATGCAGACCGCATCCGGGAGGCCGTGGACATCATCCGTGCGACCTGCGCAGGTTCAGCCGACCCGCAGGAGGTCTCCGCCAGGTCCTCGCTGGACACATGACACGGAGTATGTAACATTAACGGTGTTCGATTTGGCTCGGCGAGACGTTGGGAACCAGCATGAAGACCCTGACCGACAAGGTCGTCGTGATCACCGGTGCGGCCTCGGGGATCGGGCGCGCACTCGCGCTCGACATGGCCGCGCGCGGTGCGGTCCTCGCGCTGTCGGACGTGGATACGGCGGGCCTGGAGGAGACCGCGAGGCTCGCGCGTGAGCGGAGCGTTCGTGACGTCCACACCGACCTGCTCGACGTGCGGGACCGTCCCGCGGTCGCGGCGTACGCCGGTGCGGTGGCGGACCGGTTCGGTCGGGTCAACGTGGTCGTCAACAACGCGGGCGTGGCGCTGCACGGCGACCTCGAGGCGGCCGACTACGACGACTTCGCCTGGGTGATGGACATCGACTTCTGGGGAGTCGTGCACGGCTGCAAGGAGTTCCTGCCCTACCTGGTCGCGAGTGGCGACGGGCACATCGTCAACCTCTCTAGCCTGTTCGGACTGATGGGTGTGCCGGGGCAGACGGCGTACAACTCGGCCAAGTTCGCGGTGCGCGGCCTCACCGAGGCGCTGCGCCAGGAGATGCTGGTCGCCGGTCATCCGGTCGAGGTGTCGTGCGTGCACCCGGGCGGCATCAAGACCGCCATCGCCCGCAACGCGCGTACGACAGCAGGCCAGGACAAGGCGGTGTTCGCGGAGTTCTTCGATCGTCGGCTGGCCAGGACGACCCCGGAGAGGGCGGCCGCGGTGATCATCGACGGCATCCTCGCGAACAGGCCGCGGATCGTGGTCGGGACGGACGCAAAGATGCTCGATGCGCTGGTGCGGTTGGCGGGACCGCGCTACCAACGGCTGGTTGCCGCGGTGTGCGGCAGGCTGGCGCCCGAGCTGAGAACCGATCCGGGGAGGGAGCCTGCCCTCGATCAGTTCTCGAGCTGACGGACGAGGTAGTTCCAGACGCCGTTCACGGACTTCGCGGTGTAGATGTTGCGGCGCTTGGACTCTGACTCCGCCGATTGCGACCAGGTCGGCCAGCCACCGAAGCCGCTGGTAAGCAGCTGTTGCTCGCAGGCCATCTCCAGGAGGACGGCTGCGACGGTAGCGACCCGGATGTCCTCGCCGACGGTGACGACTCCGTGGTTGACCAGGAAGATCGCCGACGCCTGGCCCAGCTGCGAGGCCACCGCCTGCCCGAGCTCAGGGGTCAGGATCAGGTCTGCGGTGTCGGTGAAGCGCGGCACGCCGTGTGGTTCGAAGAAGTTGGCGGCATGGCTGACCGGCAGCAGTGGTTGCCCTGCCGCCGCGAGCGCTATCGCGTACTTACTGTGCACGTGCACGACACCCCCGACGTCCGGGCGCGCCTGGCAGATCTCGGTGTGGATGGGGTACTCGCTGTGCCGCTGTCCTCCACCCTCGAGGACCTGACCCCCCGGGTCGACGAGGTGCACCTGGTCGGGTCCGACCTCCTCCAGCCCCCACGACGCGGCCTTGAGCCAGACGCCCCGACCGGAGTCGTCCCGCGCCGAGGCATGTCCCCAGATCAGGTCGCCGTGTCCCGCACGGCCCAGTACGCGTGCCGCGGTGCCGACCAGTGTGCGTGCGTCCTCTGTCATGGCCGTCCTCCCGGAATGCATGGACAAGCTCCTCATCGCCTCGCCAGGTTAGCCGAACGTTTGCTGCTGGGAAGAGGCTCATTCTGAGTAGTAGAGTCCCGCGCATGGGACTCGGACTGACGCTCGCGTGTTCGCACTACGACCGCACCGAGGCACTGCGTGACGGCAGCGTGCGGGTCGAGGGCGTGGACCTGACCTATGTCGACCTGCCGGTGGAGGAGACCTTCTTCCGGATGGCCAGGTTCCATGAGTTCGACGTCGCCGAGCTTTCCCTTTCCACGTACGCCATCAGCTGTCTGCGTGATGCGCCGTTCGTGGCGATACCGGTCTTCCCCTCGCGGATGTTCCGCCACAGCGGGATCTACGTGAACACGCACGCCGGCATCTCCGCCCCGAAGGACCTGGTCGGCAGGAGCGTCGGTGTCGCGGAGTACCAGCTGACGGCCAACGTGTGGATTCGCGGGATCCTCGCGGAGCACTACGACGTACCCGTGGACTCGGTGAAGTACCGAACCGGAGGGCTGCACGCACCCGGCCGGCCGGAGAAGGTCGGCGTCGATCTCCCGCGGACGGTCTCGGTGGAGCCGATCGACGAGAGCCAGACGCTCTCCCAGATGCTCGTGGACGGAGAGCTCGACGCGATCTACACGCCGCGGACCCCGGCCCCGTTCAGGGAGGGCCGAGCGGAGGTGGCGCGGCTGTTCCCCGACGCGGGGGCCGAGGAGCGCGAGTACTTCGCGAGGACGGGCGTGTTCCCGATCATGCACGTCATCGTGATCCGGCGGGAGATCTACGAGGCCCACCGGTGGCTGGCCCGATCGCTGTTCAAGGCGTTCGACCTCGCCCGTCGGCGGGTGATGGACACCATCGACGAGACCGCGGCGCTCTGCTACATGCTGCCCTGGCTGCACGACGAGGTGGAGCGCACCCGGCAGCTGCTCGGCGGGGACTACTGGTCGTACGGCCTCGAGCGCAACGAGGTGACTCTGTCGACGTTCCTGCGTCATGCACACGACCAGGGCCTGCTGTCCCGTGAGCTGCGACCGGAGGAGCTGTTCGCGCCGGAGACGCTCGAGGAGTTCGTGATCTGATTGCCGTCGCGATGGCGGCGACCGGCACCAGCGGCTAACCCGCAGACGGCAGCACCATCACCAGCCAGGTGACGACGGGTGCCGTGAGGACCATGGCCGACCCCCAGATCAACAGCCCGCGGAAGAGCCACTCCCTGCGCTCCTCGGGGGTGTTCGCCAACACCAGCGCCCCGACGGTCGAGAAGGGTGTCGAGTCCACGACGGTGGCCGAGATCGCGATCGCGGTGATGAGTGC
>JBOHDD010000057.1:0-1841 GCA_050699155.1 Nocardioidaceae bacterium | reverse complement strand
TGCTCGGCCTGCACGAGGATCGGAGTGCCGTGCTCGTCGGTGCCCGACACCATCAGCACCTGGTTGCCGGCCATCCGCATGTAGCGACTGAACACATCGGAGGGCACGCCGAAGCCGGAGATGTGGCCGATGTGGCGTGGGCCGTTGGCGTACGGCCAGGCGACTGCAGACAGGACGTGGCTACTCACACCGCGATCCTAGAGGGTGTCCATCCGCGGCCGCCGTTTGCCAACACTTCGTGGCACAAGGCACCAACCGGGGGCTCCAGCGCTCCGTTTGCCGACACTTCGTGGAAGACGCACCGGCCCGGGACGATCAGGGGCGGTGGGCGATCTCGTAGACCACCCGACGGGACAACCCGGTCTGCCGTGCGACCGAGAGTACGGCGTCCCTGCGCGTCATACCGTCCTGCTCGGCCACCGCGACCAGGGCCGCGACGTCCTCGTCGTCGACCGTGACCGAGGCTTGCACAGCGCCGGTGACGACGACCGTGACCTCCCCGCGTACGCCGTCGGCCGCCCAGCTCACCAGGTCGTCGAGGGCTCCCCGGCGTACCTCCTCATGTGTCTTGGTCAGCTCGCGGCACACGACCGCACGACGGTCGGCGCCGAACGCCTCGGACATCGCCGCGAGGGTGGTGCGGGTGCGGTGAGGGGCCTCGAAGAAGACCAGGGTGCGGGTCTCGTCCGCCAGCTCACGCAGGCGGCGTGCGCGCTCACCCGCCTTACGGGGAAGGAAGCCCTCGAAGCAGAACCGGTCCACCGGCAGGCCCGAGACCGCCAGTGCTGCCAGGACCGCCGACGGACCCGGGACGGTCGTCACGGGGATGTCATCCGCGACCGCGGCCGCGACCAACCGGTAGCCGGGGTCGGACACGCTCGGCATGCCCGCGTCGGTCACCAGCACCAGGCGCGCACCGCTGCGCAGCGCATCCATCAGGTCCGCGGTGCGTGCGGCCTCGTTGCCTTCGAAGTACGAGACCACCCTGCCGGTCGGCACCACCCCCAGTCGGTCGCAGAGCCGGCGCAGGCGTCTGGTGTCCTCGGCCGCGACCACGTCGGCGTGGGCGAGCTCGGCGGCCAGTCGCGGCGACGCGTCCTCGACCCGCCCGATGGGCGTGGCGGCGAGGACGAGCGTTCCGGGGCCGGGAGAGGTCACCTGGCCAGCATCGCAGCATCCGTACGATGTCGGCGTGACCACTGCCGTCGACCCAGAAGCGCGCCGTGCGGCTCTGAGCCACACGGCCGACGGTGGCCTGCAGCCACGTGCACGCGACCGGCTGCGACCCCTCGTCGACGGCAGTCGGGTGGCCGGTTGGGCGGGTCCGATCGGGGTGGCCGTGCTGGCGGCGTTGCTGCGGCTTTGGCGGCTCGGTGAGCCCAACTCGCTGCTGTTCGACGAGACGTACTACGCCAAGGACGCCTACTCCCTGCTGCAGTTCGGCTATGTCCGCGACAGCGTGCAGAAGGCCGACGAGATGATCGTCCGCGGCGACCTGACCGGCCTGTTCAAGCCGGACGCGAGCTACTACGTCCACCCCGACGTGGCCAAGTGGCTGATCGCCGCCGGGGAGTGGGCGTTCGGGATGACCTCGTTCGGCTGGAGGGTCGCCGCCGCGATCGTCGGGGCGCTGACGGTGCTGGTCGTCGCGCGGCTGGTACGCCGGCTGACCGGGTCGACGCTGCTCGGATGCGTGGCCGGCTTGCTGCTCTGTTTCGACGGGCTGCATTTCGTGATGTCTCGGCTGGCACTGCTCGACGTGTTCCTGGCCTTCTTCCTGGTGTGTGCGGTCGCCTGTCTCGCCGCTGACCGGGACTGGGGCCGGGCCCGGCTGGCGCGTC
>JBOHDD010000056.1:0-2440 GCA_050699155.1 Nocardioidaceae bacterium | reverse complement strand
ACGCACCGGGAAGGCGTATCGGGCGGCCACCCTCACCGGTGCCGCGTCAGAAGACGCCGCGGGGTTCCCAGGACCGACGTCGGGCGTAGCGGCCGGCGAGTCGCTCGCGACGGCCCGCGGCGGGGTGGTGCGCGAGTCGGTCGGAGGGGGCTGCTGGGCGGAGCACGCACAGCCGAGGACGACCAGGCAGGCGAGTGCCGCCAGCCCCTTCATGGTGACCGGACCTCGGCCTCGAGACGCGCCGCCAGGTCGCCGTGCGGAGACACGTCGACATCGGACAGCTCCAGCCAGCCGGCCAGGGACCACAGCTCAGTCGCCAGCTCCGCCACCGTCTCGGGTGGAGCCTCCTCCTCCGCCCACGCCGCGTGGACCCGCAGCACGCCGGCCCCGCGGTCGGCCTTGAGGTCGACCCGCGCCACCAGACGGTCACCGAGCAGGAACGGGAGCACGTAGTAGCCATGCACCCGTTTCGCCGCAGGCACGTAGATCTCGATGCGATAGCGGAAGCCGAACAGGCGCTCAGTGCGCGTGCGCTCGAACACCACGGGGTCGAACGGGCTCAGCAGTGCTCGGGCCGGCACCCGGCGTGGCAGCCGCGCCTGGTTGTGCAGGTAGGCGGGCCGGGTCCATCCGTCGACCTGCACCGGCTGCAGCACACCGCTCTCGACCAGCTCGCCGACGGCCGTGCGTGTCTCCTCCGGCGTCAGTCGGAAGTAGTCACGCAGGCACTGCTGCGTGGCGACGCCGTGTGCCCGCGCGGCAGCCTCCACCAGGACCCGGTGCGCCTCGGCGTCGGGCGGAGTAGGCGCGGCCACCACATCCGCCGGCAGCACCCGCTCGGGCAGGTCGTAGACACGCTCGAAGGCCCCGTTGCGTCGCGCCGAGGTGATCTCGCCGCACCAGAAGAGCCACTCCAGCGCACGTTTGGCCTCGCTCCAGTTCCACCCCCACCCCTGCTTGCTCCGCGGCACGTCGTCCTCCACGTCGCGCGCCGTCACCGGACCCCTGTTGGTGACCTCGTCCAGGACGAAGCGAACCAGCTCCGGCTGCTCCTCGGCGATGCGACGCATCCCTCCCCACGCGTGCCGGTGCGCGCGTGCCATCCGGAACCGCAGGGCGGGATGGAGCTCCACGGGGACCAGCGACGCCTCGTGCGCCCAGTACTCGAAGAGCCGACGCGGGCGGCGCCCGAAAGCGCGCTCCAGGACCGCGGGGTCATAGGGGCCGAGCCTGCTGAACAACGGCATGTAGTGCGCCCGGGTCAGGACGTTGACCGAGTCGATCTGGAACAGGCTGGTCCGGCCGACCACCCGGGACAGGGCACGCGCGTCAGGGCGCAGAGGGCGGCGGTCACAGAAGCCCTGCGCGGCCAGTGCCACCCGCCTCGCCTGCGGCAGGCTCAGCCGCTCGCGTCGCGCGCTCGATCGTGCCTGGTGCACCGTCACGGGCGCAACTGTAGATCGCCCCAGGGACAACCCGAGGGTCGCAGTCGAGCCGGGCTCAGGGGATGTCGAGCAGCTTCTCCCGCACGGCGTACATCACGGCCTCCATCCGGGAGTGCAGCTGGAGCTTCTCCAAGATGTTGCGCACGTGGTTCTTCACGGTGTTCTCGCTGATGAACAGCTCCTTGGCGATGTCGCGGTTGTTGAGACCGCGCGCCACCAGTCGCAGCACCTCGAGCTCACGGTCGGTGAGCCGGGGCGCCGTGACGTCCTGGCGGCGGCCCACCACCGACATCTGCTTGAACTCGTCGAGCAGCTTGGTCGCCATGGACGGGCTGATCAGCGACTGCCCGTCGGCGACCAGGGCGACCGCCTGGGCGACCTCGTCGATCGACGCGTCCTTGAGGAGGTACCCCGACGCGCCGTTCTTGACCGCCTCATAGAGGTCGGCCTCCTCCTCGCTGACGGTCAGCATCAGGATCTTCGCCGAGGGCGCGACGTCCTTGATCGTCGTGCAGGCCTCGATACCCGACCGCTTCGGCATCCGCACGTCCATCAGCACGACGTCGGGGACGCTCGTGGCTGCGAGATCGGTGGCCGCGATGCCGTCGGAGGCCTCCCCGACGACGTCAATGCCCTCCTCGACCGAGAGCAGCATGATCAGCCCCCGTCGGAACAACTCCTGGTCGTCGACGACGATCACCCGGATGGGCTCACGTCGCGGCGGCGCCAGGCCTGTTTCCGTGTCCATGACGGGCATCATTCCACGACACGCCGACCGGATGGAGCATCCCGGGAAAATTGCCCACCGGAACAGGGCCGCCACACCCTCACAGGCTGAGCCGGATCACCCCGTAGTCGTAGCCCCGGCGCCGGTACACGACGCTGGGCAGCTCGCTCTCCTTGTCCACGAACAGGAAGAAGTCGTGGCCCACCAGCTCCATCTCGTACAGCGCCTGGTCCAGGGTCATCGGGGCCGCGTCATGGGTCTTCTCGCG
>JBOHDD010000055.1:0-1954 GCA_050699155.1 Nocardioidaceae bacterium | reverse complement strand
GGGTGCGGCCGCAGCGACCGGGGGCGCCGGCGCTGCCACCTGCGCCGGCGCAGCCGGAGGCTCCGGTGCCGGCATGGGTACCTCGATGGTGCGGGTGACCCGCTCGACCGGGCGCTTCTGCTCGGGTTCCTCGGTCCGGCGGGGTGCTGCGGTCGACCGCTGCTGCGTCGGCTGCACGACCGACTGCGCGTCCTCCGCGCTCGGCCCGATGGCGCCGGTGAAGGTCCCGACCGCGACGGCCCCGGACCCGCCTACTGCGACCACAGCGCCGGCGAGCGCCAGGGCTGTTCGATGTTCCACGGAGAGCTCCCTCCACGACCTCGAAGTCCGCGAACGTAGCCGCGTCCTCCCCAGTTCTCACGGCCCGCATACGGACCGTCTCGGAGTGTGGACACCAAATCGGGACCGAACGGGTCAAGGTGTCGGGATTCTTTACCCGCGTGCGGTCGGATCGTGGTGGATCGGGCCGACCTGCGGGTTTACGCCCACGATGGGCAGGCTCCGCCGGTACGTGGGGGACTCACTTGGGGCATCCGTACACGAACCGTGCAGTGGCCGAGGGGTGGTCAGTCATCCCCGTCGTCGCGGCGACGCTGGCGTGGGAACACGCGCGCATACGGCGCCAGCAGCACGGTCAGCCGGTCACCGGTGCGCAGAGCATCGTCCGCGGTCTCCCGGTAGATCCGCGTCAGCTCCTCGCTGCTCAGCTCGACGTCGCCGAGCTCGCCACCGCCGTGCTCATCCGCCATGCGGTCCCTCCCTCCAGGCAAGGTACGCCGCCGAGCGGGTCGACGCCATGCGCCAGATTGGTGATGACGAGCCGTGACCGTGGGACCTACCCCGCAGGTCGGCGGTTAGACGTTGAAGCGGAACTCCACCACGTCGCCGTCGGCCATCACGTAGTCCTTGCCCTCCATCCGGACCTTGCCCGCGGACTTGGCCGCGTTCATCGAGCCGGCCTCGACCAGGTCGTCGTACGACACGATCTCGGCCTTGATGAAGCCCCGCTGGAAGTCGGTGTGGATCACCCCGGCGGCCTCCGGTCCGGTCGCGCCGCGCCGGACCGTCCACGCGCGCGCCTCCTTCGGCCCGGCGGTGAGATACGTCTGCAGACCCAGGGTCTCGAAGCCCACGCGGGCGAGCAGGTCGAGACCCGGCTCGTCGATGCCCATCTCGACGAGCATCTCGCGCTGCTCGTCCTCGTCGTCGAGCTCGACCAGCTCCGACTCGAACTTGGCGTCCAGGAAGATCGCCTCGGCCGGCGCGACCAGCTTGCGCATCCGGTCCTTGAGCTCCTCGTCGGCGAGCTCCTCGGAGTCACAGTTGAAGACATAGAGGAAGGGCTTGGTGGTCAGCAGCATCAGCTCGCGCAGGGCGCCTCGGTCGATCGCCGTCGAGGAGATCGGCGTACCCGCGGCAAGCGCTGCGTGTGCCTCCCGCACAGCATCCAGGACGGGGACGTTCTCCTTCTTCAGCCGGGCCTCCTTCTCCAGGCGCGGCAGGGCCTTCTCCACCGTCTGCAGGTCGGCGAGTACCAGCTCGGTCGCGATGGTGTCGAGGTCGTCGTGCGGCGCTATGTCGCCCGCGACGTGCGAGACGTCCTCGTCCCGGAAGACCCTGGTCACCTGGCAGATGGCGTCGGACTCGCGGATGTGGGAGAGGAACTTGTTGCCGAGACCCTCACCCTCCGACGCACCGCGGACGATCCCGGCGATGTCGACGAACTGCACGGTCGCGGGGATCTCCTTCGCGGAGCCGAACATCTCGGCCAGCACGTGGATCCGCGGGTCGGGCACACCGACGACGCCCACGTTGGGCTCGATCGTCGCGAACGGGTAGTTCGCCGCGAGCACGTCGTTCTTGGTGAGCGCGTTGAAGAGGGTCGACTTGCCGGCGTTGGGAAGTCCGACGATTCCGATGGTGAGTGCCACAGGCGACAACGGTACGTCGGACG
>JBOHDD010000054.1:0-2042 GCA_050699155.1 Nocardioidaceae bacterium | reverse complement strand
TTGCAGACGTTCACCATCCTCGCCGCAAGCCCGTTCGTCTTCATCCTCATCGGTTTGTGCGTAGCGTTGTACGCCGACCTGCGCCGCGACCCGTTGAGGGAGCGCCGCGTCGGCCCGGTGCGCGGGCACGTCCCGGTAGAGGCTCCGTATGCCCCGTTCGCCGATGGTTCGCCGACCGGCGGTGGCAACGGGGGGCCGTCTCCCGAGCGTGAGCCAGAACCGGCCGGTGTCGGGGCCGCCGAAAACCGCGGCACCTCGTCTGGTGGTGTGCTCGGCCGGATGCGTTCGGCGCTTCGCGGCTCGACCTGACCCTGTGACCGCTCCACGAGGCCCCCGACGGCACGCCGCGTCGGGGGCCTCGCCCCTGCCTCAGGGCCGACGGACCCGGCCGCGCTGCTTGGCGCGCTCGGTCCCCGCGAGCGTGACCTTGCGGATCCGCACCGCATCCGGAGTCACCTCGACGCACTCGTCCTCGCGGCAGAACTCCAGGCACTGCTCGAGCGAGAGCCTGCGTGGCGGCACCAGGCGCTCGAGCTCCTCACCGGTCGAGGAGCGCACGTTGGAGAGCTTCTTCTCCTTCGTGATGTTGACGTCCATGTCGTCGGCGCGGGAGTTCTCGCCGACGATCATCCCCTCGTAGACCTCTGTCGTCGGTTCGACGAAAAGAGTGCCGCGCTCCTGCAGGTTGAACATCGCGTACGACGTTGCCGCGCCGGTGCGGTCGGCGACCAGTGAGCCGGTGGGCCGGGTGCGCAGGTCGCCGGCCCAGGGTTCGTACCCCTCGAACACGTGATGCGCGATGCCCGTGCCGCGCGTGTCTGTGAGGAAGTCGGTCCGGAAGCCGATCAGCCCCCGCGCCGGGACCAGGAACTCCATCCGGACCCAGCCGGTGCCGTGGTTGGTCATCTGCTCCATCCGGCCGCGGCGGACGGCGAGGAGCTGGGTCACCGTGCCCAGGTACTCCTCGGGACAGTCGACGGTGAGCCTTTCGACGGGCTCGTGCACCGCGCCGTCGACGTCGCGGGTCACGACCTGCGGCTTCCCGACCGTCAGCTCGTAGCCCTCGCGGCGCATCTGCTCGACGAGGATGGCCAGCGCCAGCTCGCCACGGCCCTGCACCTCCCAGCTGTCGGGGCGTTCGGTGGGAAGCACGCGGATCGACACGTTGCCGACCAGCTCCTTCTCGAGCCGGTCGAGCACCTGCCGCGCGGTCAGCCGGTGGCCCTTCACCCTTCCGGCGAGAGGTGAGGTGTTGCTGCCGATCGTCATCGAGATGGCCGGCTGGTCGACCGTGATCAGCGGCAACGGCTCGGGTGAGTCCGGGTCGGCGAGGGTCTCGCCGATGGTGATCTCGGGGATGCCGGCGACCGCGATGATGTCACCGGGAGCGGCATGCGTCGCCGGCACCCGTTCGAGTGCCTCGGTCATCAGCAGCTCGGTGATCCTGACCCGTTCGACGGTGCCGTCGCGACGGCACCAGGCAGCGTTCTGTCCCTTGGTGATGGTGCCCTGGTGCACACGGCACAGCGCGAGCCGGCCGAGGAACGGGGAGGCGTCGAGGTTCGTGACGTGCGCCTGCAGCGGTGCACCCTCGGTGTACCGCGGCGCGGGAACGGCCTCGAGGATCGTCCGGAACAGCGGCTCGAGGTCCTTCGAGCCGGGCATGTCACCGTCGGTCGGCTGCTCGGTCGAGGCACGCCCTGCCTTGGCCGAGGCGTAGACCACCGGGAAGTCGAGGGCGTCCTGGTCGGCCGTGTCGTCGAGCAGGTCCAGGAACAGCTCGTAGGTCTCGTCGACGACCTCCGAGATGCGGGCATCGGGTCGGTCGACCTTGTTGACCACGAGCACGACGGGCATCCGGCGCGCGAGCGCCTTGCGGAGCACGAACCGGGTCTGCGGGAGTGGGCCCTCGGACGCGTCGACCAGCAGCACGACGCCGTCGACCATGGACAGGCCGCGCTCGACCTCGCCACCGAAGTCGGCGTGGCCGGGTGTGTCGATGATGTTGATCGTCACCGGCTCCGCACCGTCGGGCCCGGCGT
>JBOHDD010000053.1:0-4591 GCA_050699155.1 Nocardioidaceae bacterium | reverse complement strand
GGCGCCACCAGCGCATCGAGGTAGCGCGCTCCGAAGCCGACGTACGCACCGACCACCATGGCGCCCACCAGCGCGGACGCCTTCGCCAGCACCAGGTAGTTGACCGCCCGGTGCGGCTCGATCCAGCGGCGCTGCCGGTGGATGGTGCGCCAGGTCGTCCAGGCCGTGGCCCCCAGCACCGCGGCGGCGAACAGCAGCAGGAACACCGACGACCACGGCACGTTGGGTACGACGCCACCCATGCTCTCCAGCAGCGCTCCCCCGAACCACCCCACCACCAGGCCGACCCCGACCGCGGCGGCCAGGATCTTCAGCGAGGTCGGCCGCAGCCGCCCAGGCCGGGGCTCGTCGGCCACGAGGGTCCGTCTCCGGTCAGGAGAGCTCGAGCTCGGCGTCTTCGCGCAGACGCACGTCCTCGAGGTCGAGCTTTCCGAGCAGGTCGCTGACCCGCCCCTGGCCGGGAACCTCGCCCTCGGGGTCGATGTCCGCCCAGGGCTTGAGCACGAACGCGCGCTCGTGCGCCCGCGGGTGCGGCAAGGTCAGCTCGTCGTCGTCCGCCCGCCGGTCACCGAGCACGATCAGGTCGACGTCCAGCGTTCGCGGAGCGCCCCGCTCGCCCCGCTCGCGGTCGTAGGCGTCCTCGACCGCGAGGCAGCGGTCCAGCAGCGTGTGCGCCGACAGCGTCGTGTCGATCACCACGACCGCGTTGAGGTAGTCCCGCGCGTCCGCCGGGCCACCGACGGGCTTCGTCTCGTACACCGGCGAAACGCCCACGACCACGACCTCGGGGGTGTCGGCCAGCGTCGAGACCGCACCCTGCAGGTTGACGAACCGCTCCCCCAGGTTGCTCCCCAGGGCGAGCACGCCCCGACGGATCGGGTGCATCTCCCCGGTGAGTGTGTCCGGGTCGACGATGTTCGGGTTGGGCGTCTCAGTCACTGACGGCTCCGATGGATAGTCAGGGTGACGTCGTCAAACGGCACCTCGATCGGGGCTTGCGGCTTGTGCACCGTGAGCTCGACCCACTCCACGAGCGGGTGAGCCAGGCACACATCGGCAAGGCGCTGGGCCAGGGTCTCGATCAGGTCAACAGGGTCAGCCACGATGGCATCCGCGAGCTGTTGGGACAACCGACCATAGTCGACGGTCGACGACAAGTCATCGCCGCGTCCGGCCTCACGGGTGTCCAACCCGAGGACGGCGTCGATGACGAACTCCTGCCCCTCACGCCGCTCGCGCTCGAGCACGCCGTGGTGGCCGACTGCCCGGATCCCACGCAGCGCCAGCCTGTCGACCTGCGCAGCCTCGTGACCGGAACCGGCCATCACTCTCCCTCGTCGGACCCCTGGCCCGACAGTACCGGCGAGGCGTGGTGGATCCACAACCGCCAGCCGCCGTCCGGGCGGCCCTCACCGGGGCTGGGCGGGCCGGTGTCCGGTGTCCGGCGAAACACGTTCGTTGTCACAGCCTTGCCACCGGCGAACCCCTCCGTCGGGGTGTCCTCGTCTGCCGAGAGGACGTTCTCGGTGCATGTGACCGAGGCCACGTCGCCGACCACCGTCACGTCCACGTCGGTGAGGATGAACTGGATGTAGGGCGTGTTGGCCATGATCACCGCCCATGAACGGCGTACCGCCGCCGCGCCGACCACGGGACTCCAGCCGGGATGGATGCACACGGCGTGCCCCTCCGGCACCCACAGGTCGCTCATCGCGTCGAGGTCACCGGACTCGAAGGCGGAGTAGAAGACGCTGTTGGCACCGAGCACCGCCTGCTCCGCTGCGGTCGGGTCAGCCATGCGGCTCCCGGGCCCACCGCGCCACGACCCGGACGGCGTCCGCGCTGGGTGCGACATCGTGCACCCGCACGCACCAGGCGCCGCGCTCGGCGGCCAGGGTCGACACCGCCGCGCTCGCGGCATCCCTGCCAAGAGCCGCACGTGGCTCGCCGGCCGCGTCGGACAGCAGGGCGCCCAGGAACCGCTTCCGGGACGCGGCCACCAGCAGCGGATGACCCAGCGCCGTCACCTCGTCCATGCGCGCGAGCAGCGACCAGTTGTGCTCCCCGGTCTTGGCGAAACCCAGGCCGGGGTCGACGATCACGTGCTCGGGCTTGACGCCGGCCGCGAGGGCGGCGTCGACGCGGACGCGCAGCTCGGCGACCACGTCGCCCACGACGTCGTCGTACTCCGCCCGCTGCTGCATCCCGCTGGCGTGGCCCCGCCAGTGCATCACCACGAACGGCACGTCGGCAGCCGCCGCCACTGTCAGCATGCGCGGGTCCGCCAGCCCCCCGGACACGTCGTTGACCAGCCGCGCACCCTTGTCGAGGGCCTGCTCGACCACCTCGGCACGCATCGTGTCGACGGACACGACCGCCCCCGCCTCGGACAAGGAGCGTACGACGGGCAGCACCCGGCGCAGCTCCTCGTCGACCGGGGGACGCTCCGCGCCCGGCCTGGTCGACTCACCCCCGACGTCGATCAGGTCGGCACCGGCCTCGAGCATCGACAGGCCATGGTCGACCGCCTGCGCGGGCTCGAACCAGAGCCCGCCGTCGGAGAACGAGTCGGGGGTCACGTTGAGTACACCCATCACCAGGCAGCGCCCGACGTCCGGGATGCCCGGCACGGTGCGAAGCGGTTCGGCGTACACGGCCATCCACCCTAAGCCCGTACCTGGCGCTGCGTCCGCCCGGCTCAGCCGATGATGAGGCTCATCGCCTCTGCCCGGGTTGCGGGGTCGCGCATCTGCCCGCGCACCGAGCTGGTCACGGTCCTGGAGCCGGGCTTGCGCACTCCACGCATGGTCATGCACAGGTGCTCGCACTCGAAGACCACGATCGACCCGCGGGGTTGCAGCAGCTTCATCACCGAGTCCGCCACCTGCGTGGTCAGCCGCTCCTGCACCTGCGGGCGACGGGCGAACACGTCGACGAGACGGGCGAGCTTGGACAGACCGGCGATGCGACCGTCCTCGCTGGGGATGTAACCGACGTGTGCCACGCCGGTGAACGGCACCAGATGGTGCTCGCACAGCGACCAGACCTCGATGTCCTTCACCAGCACCATCTCGTCGTGACCGATGTCGAAGGTGGTGGTGAGCACGTCCTCCGGCCGCAACCGCAGGCCCGCGCACATCTCGGCGAACGCGTGCGCCACTCGCACGGGGGTGTCGTGCAGACCCTCCCGCGAGGGGTCCTCGCCGATGGCGATCAGCAGCTCGCGAACGGCCGCCTCTGCCCGCGCCAGGTCGTAGGCCGGTACGCCGTCACGAGCAGCCAGGCTGCTCGGGTCTGCCGGCACGTCACGCCCCGGGACCCGGTGTGGGCGGGTTGTCGGAGGGGCCGATCTGGACGTCCGCGTCGCCCTCGACCGGACCGACGACCAGGCCCGGGCGGTCACCGTTGTGGTCCCCGGGGCTGAAGTCGACCGGCGGCTTGTCCGACGGCGTCCGGTCCGGCGAGCCGGTCCACGCCGGCCTCGGCGGGCGCACCGTCAGCGACTCGAAGATCTCGGCGACCTCCTTGCGGTCGAGGGTCTCCCGATCCAGCAGCGCAAGCACCAGGTTGTCGAGGACCTCGCGGTTCTCGTTGAGGATGTCGAACGCCTCCTGGTGGGCGTTGGTGATGAGCTTGTTGACCTCCTCGTCGATGATCGCCGCGACGTCTTCGGAGTAGTTGCGCTGGTGGCCGATGTCGCGGCCGAGGAAGGGCTCGCCACCCTCCTCGCCCAGCTTGACCGCGCCCAGCCGCTCGCTCATGCCGAAGCTGGTGACCATCGCCCGGGCCAGCTTGGTGGCCTTCTCGATGTCGTTGGAGGCGCCGGTGGTCGGGTCGTGGAAGATCAGCTGCTCGGCCGCCAGGCCGCCCATCGCGAACGCCATCTGGTTCAGCAGCTCGCTGCGCGCCTGCGAGTGCTTGTCCTGCTCGGGCAGGATCTGGGTGTACCCCAGCGCCCGGCCGCGGGGCAGGATGGTCACCTTGCTGACCGGGTCGGTGCCGGGCAGCGCCGCCGCCACCAGCGCATGACCGCCCTCGTGGTAGGCGGTCATCCGCTTCTCCTTGTCCGTCATCAGGTGGGAGCGCCGCTGCGGACCCATGCTGACCCGGTCGATGGCCTCGTCGAGGAAGCTGTCGTCGACCAGCTTGGCGTCGGCGCGGGCCGTGAGCAGCGCCGCCTCGTTGAGCACGTTGGCCAGGTCGGCACCGGTAAAGCCGGGGGTACGCCGGGCGACGGCGAGCAGGTCGACGTCCTTGGCCATCGGCTTCCCTCGCGCATGCACGGCCAGGATCTCGTGCCGGCCCTTGATGTTGGGCGCGTCCACGCCGATCATCCGGTCGAAGCGGCCCGGGCGCAGCAGCGCAGGGTCGAGGACGTCGGGCCGGTTGGTGGCCGCGATCAGGATGACACCGCCGCGCACATCGAAGCCGTCCATCTCGACCAGCAGCTGGTTGAGGGTCTGCTCGCGCTCGTCGTGGCCGCCGCCCATGCCGGTGCCGCGGTGCCGCCCCACCGCGTCGATCTCGTCGATGAAGACGATGGCGGGGGCGTTCTCCTTGGCCTGCTCGTACAGGTCGCGCACACGGGAGG
>JBOHDD010000052.1:0-5882 GCA_050699155.1 Nocardioidaceae bacterium | reverse complement strand
AGCTACACCTACCACGAGACCATGAGGTACATGGTGCGGTTCGCCCATGGAGCGCGGGCCTCGATCGGCTTCCACGACATCCCCGTCGACCGGCGCGGCGAGCCCGTGCAGACCCGCGCGCAGCTAGGGCGACGGCTGTCCTCCGGGTGTGTGCGGCAGGCCAGGCCGGACGCGAAGGCGTTGTGGCGCTTCGCCGGCCTGGGCACCCGCGTGGTCGTCACCCGCTGAGGGCGCTGTTACTGCTGATCCTGGTCGCCGGGGCGGCGACGCCTCCGACGGTTGCGCGAGCGAGCGGGCCTGTCTCCGTCGTCGCTCTTCGCCGGCGGCGACTGCTCACCCGTCGTGGTGCCGCCCGAGCGCCCGCCCTCGACCGGCTTCCCGCCTCGTGTCCTGCTGCGGGTGCGTGAGCGGCTGCGCTTGCGCGGGGGGCGCTCCGCGTCGGTGCGAGCGGAGCGTTCGCCGGACCCGGATGGCCGGTCCTGCTTCGGCTTGGGCGCGGCGATGCGCCCCTTCGCCTCATGCGGGATGCCCAGGTCGTGGTACAGGTTCGGTGACGTCGAGTAGGTCTCCACCGGCTCCTCGAACGGCAGGTCGAGAGCCTTGTTGATCAGCTTCCAGCGGGCGACGTCACCCCAGTCGACGAACGTGACGGCGATACCGGTGGCACCGGCTCGTCCGGTGCGCCCGATCCGGTGCAGGTAGGTCTTGTCGTCCTCGGGACAGGTGTAGTTGATCACGTGGGTGACTGCCTCGACGTCGATGCCGCGTGCGGCGACGTCGGTGGCGACCAGCACCATGACCGAGCCCTCACGGAACTTCCGCATCACCTTCTCACGCGCGATCTGCGCCATGTCGCCGTGCAGCGGGGCGGCGTTGAAGCCGCGTTCGGCCAGGTCGTCGGCAAGACGCTGGGACTGTCGTTTGGTCCGGGTGAAGATGATGGTCAACCCGCTGTTCTCCGACTGGAGGAGCCGCGCGATGATCTCGGGCTTGTCGAGGTCGTGCGCCTGGTAGACGAACTGCGCGGTCGCAGGCACCATCTGCGTCTGGTCGGCTGACTCGGCGCGGATGTTGACGGGGTGGCGCATGTGTGTGCGCGCCAACCCGATGATGGCGGCAGGCATGGTGGCCGAGAACAGCATCGTCTGCCGCAGCTCAGGTGTCTCGCGCAGCAGGCGCTCGACGTCGGGCAGGAAGCCGAGGTCGAGCATCTCGTCGGCCTCGTCGAGCACGAGCACCTTGACGTGGCTGAGGTCGAGGACCCGGCGGTTCACCAGGTCGATCAGCCTGCCGGGTGTGCCCACCACCACGTCGACGCCGGAGTCGAGCGCGGCGAGCTGGTCGTCGTACCCCACGCCGCCGTAGACCGTCAGCGTGCGGGTGCCGCGTTTCGTGCCGGCGGTCACGAGGTCGCCGGACACCTGCAGGGCCAGCTCACGCGTCGGGCACACGACCAGGGCCTGCGGTCTGCCCGGCGCGGCCAGCTCGGAGTAGTCAGGGTCGTGCGGGGCGACGATGCGCTGGAGCACGGGGATGGAGAAGGCGAGCGTCTTGCCGGTCCCGGTGCGGGCCTGACCGATGAGGTCGGTGCCCATGAGAGCGATCGGGAGCGTCATCTCCTGGATCGGGAAGGGGGTGGTGATGTCGACGGACCCGAGCGCGTCGACGATCTCGGGGATGACCCCGAGCTCAGTGAAGGTAGTCAGGACAGGACTCGTTTCGTGCGAGGTATTGACAGGGCCAGTCTATCGGTCCCCTCCGGCGAGGCCTCGGTACGCTGCGCCTATGAGCGAGCCAACGACGTCGGACAGCGCGGACGCAGCCGCGGTCAGCGGGGCCACGGCGCTGCAGGACTCGACCTACCGGCATGCCGTGATCGACCTGCTCGGGGCGCTGGCGTACGGCGAGCTGAGTGCCTTCGAACGCCTCGCCGAGGACTCCCAGCTGGCGCCGACGCTCGAGGACAAGGCGGCCGTCGCGTCGATGGCCACGGCAGAGTTCACCCACTTCACCAGGCTGCGCGACCGCCTCGCCGAGCTCGGCGCCGACCCGGTGGGGGCGATGGAGCCGTTCCAGACGCCGCTGGACGCCTTCCACACGCACACCGCGCCCGCGGACTGGCTGGAGGGGTTGATCAAGGCGTACGTCGGCGATGGGCTGGCCGCGGACTTCTACCGCGAGGTCGCTGCGTTCCTGGACAGCGACACCCGCGACCTGGTGCTCGACACCCTCGCCGACACCGGCCACTCCGCCTTCGCCGTCGAGCACGTCCGCCGGGCGATCGAGGTCGACCCCAAGGTGGCCGGCAGGCTGGCGCTGTGGGGGCGGCGGCTGATGGGGGAGGCGCTGAGCCAGGCCCAGCTCGTGGCCGCTGAGCGTGACGCGCTGAGCGCTCTGCTGGCAGGCGGCGTGGACCGACCGGGGATGGACCTGGCCGCGATCGGCCGGATGTTCGCCCGGCTCACCGAGAACCACACCCAGCGGATGGCCGCGCTCGGCCTCCAGGCCTGAGACGTACGACGGCCCCCGGGCAGGCTGCCCGAGAGCCGTCGAACGCCTGGTCGGTCGTGCGTCAGTGCTTGACCACGTTTCTGCCGGTGACCGTCGATGCGATGACCACGAGCACCGCGGCCGTCAGGATGGCCACGATCCAGCGAACCCAGTCGATCCCGCCGCTGCCGTCACCCCCGAAGTAGCTGTAGATGAGTCCCCCGATCAACACACCGCCGATACCGCAGAGCAGCGTCAGCCAGATCGGGATGTTGTCCTTGTTCCCTGGTGCCACGAACTTGCCCAGGAGACCGATGATGATGCCTGCAACGATGAGGCCGACCCATTCCATCGCGCGAGCCCCTTTCTGGACGGCCACACGCCGATGTGTGGCCCCGCTGGTGCGGTTTCCCACCCCAATCATGCTCCGGCCCGGCCACATGCGCCACATTCGGCCCAGCAACCACGCCACGGGTCGCCCGCCTCTTCCGCCGGGAGGGGTGTCTGTCAGGCGCTGGCGGCGCCGAACCCGACGCGTCGCGCGGACTCCTCGCCGATCTCCACGTAGGCCAGCTTTTCGGCCGGAACGACCACCCGCCGGCCCTTCTCGTCGACCAGGACGAGCAGGGGCTCCTCACCGGCGACGGCCTTGGCAACCCGCTCCTGGACGACCTCGCTCTTCTCGGCCGACTCGAGAGTCAGCTCACGGTTGGCGTGCTGTACGCCGATCCTGACCTCCACGAAGGTCCTCCATCATGATGTCGCTGTGCCTGGAGACGGATCGTCTCAGGCAGTAGTCGTCAGCCTAGTCCGGGCCCGACGGCGTACGTCCTCAGGCGGGCGGTTCGTCGGTGAGCGGAAAGCCCCGGATCCCACGCCAGGCCAGGCCGGCCACCAGCCGGGCGGCATCGTCCTGGTCGATGGAGCCCTCCTTGGCCAGCCAGAACCGCGCGCTGACCTGGGCCATCCCCACCAGGCTCACGGCCAGCAGCTGGGACTCCTCCGGCGGGAGACCGGTGTCGTCGTGGATGACGGACGCGATCGACTCGGCGCTCTCGCTGGTCACCCGGTCGACGCGGTCGCGCACCGCAGGCTCGTTGACCAGGTCGGACTCGAAGACGAGGCGGAACGCGCCACCCTCGTTGGCGACGTAGGCGTAGAAGACGTCCACCGTCGCCTGGACGCGGTGCTTGTTGTTGTCGGACGACGCCTCGAGGGCCTCCCGGACCGCGTCGATCACCGAGTCGCAGGTCTGGTCGAGCAGGGCGAGGTAGAGCTCGAGCTTGCTCGGGAAGTGCTGGTACAGGACGGGCTTGGACACGCCGGCACGGTCGGCGATGTCGTCCATCGCCGCGGAATGGTAGCCCTGTGCGACGAACACCTCGAGCGCCGCGTCGAGCAGCTGTGCGCGTCGAGCCTTCCGCGGCATCCGGATGCCACGACGGCGGGTGCTCTGCGGCGTGGTCGGCACGGCTGCTCCTTCGTCGATGCGCACTGACCACCGCATCCTACCGAGGGGTATCGGGCGACGGCGCAGGGTACACGCTCAGTCCCGGTACTCGTCCTCGTCGCCCTCGACCCCCCGGGCCTGGTCCGCGGCGTCCGCGGCGTCGGCATCCAGCGGGGGCTCACGCCGCCCGGCCCGGTCCGCATCGCCGTCGGCAGCGGTGTGCTGCTCGAGTACGTCGGCCTCGGGGGCCTCGGGGTCGACGTCCGCGGTGTCGAACTCGTCGTCGGAGTCGAAGCGGTCCTCAGCATACGGCTCGGTCATGGTCGAGTCCCCTTCCGTCGGGCTGCGCGCTGCGCAGCCTAATCCGCCGGTAGCTGCTGTTGCGAATCACGCATCGGGGCGAGCAGATCGCCGTACTCCTCGAGTCGGTCGACGACGTCGGCGGGCGCGAAGACCGCGTCCTCGGGCCGGTCGATGTCAGCGACCTCGTCCCAGTCGAGCGGCGTGGAGACGTGTGGTCGCTCGGTGCCGCGTAGGGAGTACGGCGCGATCGTCGTCTTGGCTGCGTTGTTCTGGCTCCAGTCGATGAACACCTTGCCGGGGCGGGCACGCTTGTTCATGGTCGCGACGACGAGGTCGGGGTGCTCGTGGCTGAGCTCCGCGGCGAGCCGCTTGGCGTACTCGGACGTGTCGGAACCGCTTGCCGGCTTGATCGGCACGTAGAGCTGAGCGCCCTTGTTCCCGGATGTCTTGGGCCAGGCCTCGAGCCCGTCCTCGCCGAGCCGGTCGCGCAGCAGGGTGGCGACGCGACAGCACTCGACGATGGTGGCCGGCGGGCCCGGGTCGAGGTCGAAGACAAGGAGGTCGCTGTCGTGTACGGCCCCGCGCGGCCCGACCGTCCACTGGGGCACGTGCAGCTCGAGGGCGGCGAGGTTGGCGACCCAGACCAGGGTCGGGAGGTCATCGACGACGACGTAGTCGACGCCTTCACCGTGATGGGCGATGTGAACGGTGCGAACCCATTCAGGAATGCCGCGTGGCGCATTCTTCTCGAAGAAGTACTCGGCACCCACCCCGTCGGGCCAGCGCTTGCGGGTCGCGGGGCGATCCCTGAGGTGCTCGACCAGCGGGTCGGCCACCTGCACGTAGTAGTCGACCACCTCGCCCTTGGTGTAGCCCACCGAGGGATAGAGGACCTTCTCCAGGTTGGTCAGCGTCAGGTGTCGGCCGCCGACCTCCACCCGAACCTTGGACTCCGCCACGATCAGCCACCCTATCGATGTGGCCGTCAGGTACGTCGCAATGCGTGCACGAAGTCTCACGGAATGCATTTAAATTGCGGTCAGTAATCGGGGAATCGCGGCACGTCTACAACATTTCATGCGACAGGGTAAAGAAGCAGACAAAGGCGATTCAATAGGCAACTTTTACGCCGAAGTGCCTATTTCTCGGTATTCAATTGATCTTGCACGCACCGTGTTGCGGAGGCCTCCTGGGGGGCCTGTGGGGGCAGGTAGGGACGGATGCCTCCGCATCACGGGACTCAGATGACTGTGGGGGGTCACGACATGTTCGACACGAACGGGAATCGGCTTCGCCGGTGGTCCGCGGTGCTCTCGCTTGCGGGGGTGGCCGCGTTGACCAGTGGCGGAACCATGCTGGTCACCTCGCCGGCCGCGCTCGCCAGCGTGAGCGCGGTTCAAGCCGCGGGTGGCAACGGAAACGGCAACGACAACGGCAACGGCGGTGTCGGCAACGGCAACGGCAACGGCAACTGCCACGACGGCGACCAGGGTCAGGACGACGGGCAGACAGGAAACGGCAACGGCAACAACGGCAACTGCCCGGACCCGACGCAGGACCCGGACCCGACGCAGGACCCGGACCCGACGCAGGACCCGGACCCGACGCAGGACCCGGACCCGACGCAGGACCCGGACCC
>JBOHDD010000051.1:0-4059 GCA_050699155.1 Nocardioidaceae bacterium | reverse complement strand
GAACACCACGCTGTCGCGCAAACCAGATCAGTTCGCCTGTTCGAGCTCGAGGCGTGTGGTTAAGTTGCAAGTCCCCCCTCGGACACCACTCAGGCGCAACGGCGGGCTGACAGCAGCGTCCGCCGACAGGTCGCTCGAGGGAGGGCGGCTCGTCAACCGAGATCGCGGCAGTCGTGTAGCCTGTAGTGCCAGCAACCTCATACGGTCGGCCCATGAGCGACCATCGATGGGCGGCCATTGCAGGGCGGATGGCGGAGCTGACCGCTGCCGAGCGATTCAGCGGAAGTGTGCTGGTCACCCAGGGTGAGAACACGCTGCTCGAGTTCTGTGGTGGACTCGCCGACCGTGCCAGTGGCACCCAGGTCCACGCCGGTACCCGGTTCGGACTGGCCTCGCTGTCGAAGGCGTTCACTGCAGTCGCTGTGCTGTCGTGCGTCCGGGACGGGCTGCTCCAGGTCGAGGACAGGGTGATCGACCTGCTGCCCCGTGGCCGGCGGCCGCGCACGATGTCCGACTCGGTCACGGTTCACCATCTGCTCAGCCACACCTCGGGCATCGGTGACTACGCGGAGGAGGACGAGGAGCTCCCGGGCTACGTCGACGACTACGGCTCGCTGTGGCACGACATGCCGACGTACCGCATGGAACGGCCCGACGACTACCTGCCGCTGTACGCCGACGCGGAACCGGTCGCCGATCCGGGCACGGAGTTCCACTACTGCAACGCCGGCTACGTGCTGCTTGGGGCGGTCCTTGAGGAGGTGACCGGTGACCGGTTCGTTCCGATAGTCGAGCAGCGGGTCTTCCAGCCGGCGGGGATGACCTCGTCGGGGTACTTCCGGCTCGACGAGCCCGTGCCCGACGTCGCGGTGGGATACCTGCCACGCGTGGCCCACACCTCCCCCTGGCGCAGCAATGTCTACTCGGTCCCCGTGGTCGGTGGCGGCGACGGCGGTGCGTACGCCACGCCACACGACATCGACCGGTTCCTCCGAGCTATCGGGTCCGGTGACCTTCTCGGGGGGGACCTGAGCGCCGTGATGCGGACGCGGCAGGCGCTCGTCGCCGAGGAGATCTGGTACGGATACGGGCTCTACCTCCGCGCCGACGGCAGCTTTGCGCACGACGGCGGTGACCCTGGGGTCGAGACCGTGGCCCGGCACATGCCCGATCGGGACCTGACGCTCGCGGCGTTGTGCAACGGTGAGGGAATGCTCGAAGAGGTGTGGCCGCTGGTCACCGCGTACGTGTGACCTGCCAGCCGGATCAGATCCCCCCGCCGGTCGCGCCCGCTTTCGACCGGGCCCTACGACCTCTGCGTGCAAACGACGGTGCGCAGGCTGTGCGGGTGTCCGATGTGGAGCCACTACATCTGGATCCCGCGGGTCTGCGCGCCGTCGACGACCAGGTTCGTGCCGCTGGTGAAGCTGGACCGCGGGCTGGCCAGGAACACCACGGCCGCGGCCATCTCCTCCGGCGTGCCCATCCGGCCGGTTGGGTTGAGACCGAGGGCCATGTCGTACAGCTCGGTGTTGTTGTCCTTGATCGTCTCCCACACCCCGCCGGGGAAGAACGTGTTGCCCGGCGAGACGGTGTTGGCCCGGATCCCCTTGCCGGCCAACTGCAGCGCCAGGCCCTGGATGTAACCCACGATCGCGGTCTTGGCGGTGCCGTACGGGCCGGCGGCGAAGTCCGCCTCGCGGCCGGAGACGCTGGAGACCGCAACGATCGCCGCGGCGTCGCTGCGTTCGAGGTACGGCATCGCCGACTTGACCATCCGGACCGTGTGCATCAGGTCGATGTTGAGGCTGACCTCCCAGTTCTCGTCGGTGTCCGGGATCGCCAACGCGCTGACGTTGGCCACGACGACGTCGAGGCCGCCGAACGCCTCCGCCGACTCCCGGACCCACCGGTCGAGAGCGGCGGCGTCCCCGACGTCGACCACGCTGCCCTTGACCGTTCCGCGGGACTGCAGCGCCTTCTCGGTGTCGGCCACGTAGCCCGCGCCGCGGGCACAGAACCCGACGGTGGCGCCCTCGTCGAGGAACGTCTCGACGACGGCGCGACCGATGCCGCGGGTGCCCCCCGTGACGAGGACGCGCTTACCGGTGATCTGGAGGTCCATGGTGGCGAGGCCTTTCGCTGGTCGAACGTGTGTCGTGCCGAGGTCAGACGGAGCCGAGGGAACGCGCTCGCTCCCGCAGGTCGCGATGCAGCCCCGCAAATGCCTCGGCGTCGGGGAACAGCGACTTGGCCACCTTCACCACAACGCTGTAGTTCGCGTCGACGACGTTGGCCACCGGAACCTCGGTGACCTGCGTGAGCAGCTGGTAGGAGTCCATCGGGTGCAGGCCGAGCAGCTCGGCCACCCAGTGGATGAGCTCGGCGTTCGCGATCCGCCAGGAGTCCTCCATCGGCCGGCTGGACCCGACGGTCATGAAGTGCGTGTCGTCCTCCAGCCGCGGCCAGCCGGGAGCGCCTCCCTTGACCAGCTCGACGATGAGCGTGGTCGTCATCGCGCCCTCGACCGCGGTGCCGCAGCCCTCGCCCTCGCCCTGGCGGTAGTGACCGTCTCCGATCGAGAAGAGCGCGCCATCGACGTTGACACCCAGGAACACCGTCGCACCCGCGCGCATCTGCGGGGTGTCCATGTTGCCGCCGAAGCGGTCGGGGACCAAGGAGGAGCGGGCCTCGCCGCCGGCGGGTGCGACACCGACGGTTCCGAGCATCGGCGCGACCGGAAGGTCGATGCGATGCTCGCTGTGACGGGCCGCGAAGGTGACGGTGTTGCGCTCACGGTCCAGCTCGTAGATCCACGTCGTGTCGGGCAGCGGTTCCTGCAGGGTCACCACGCGGTCGGTGCTCGTCATCCCGCCGAAGAACGGGATCGTCGCCGATGCACCGAAGTCACGCGCCGGCTCGATCGCGACGAAGTGCAACGCGAGCGTGTCACCGGGTTCGGCACCTTCGACGTAGAACGGCCCGGTCTGCGGGTTGACGAAAGGCATCACGAGCTTCTCGCTGGACAAGTCGTCGACACTGCGCAGCACCCCGCCGAACGCGTCGTCCGACCACAGCCGCAGCGCCGTGCCCGGCTGGACCTTCATCACCGGCTGCACCCCGCCGAAGGTGTACGCGTACTGGTCTTTGGTGGGCGTGAACTCGACGATGTCCATAGCGGGACCCTACGCGGATCCGCGGATCTGACAATGGTCTCGAGTCGAGGGGTCGGTGTGGGCGCCGGACCGCGGGCATCGCGCGTACGGTGTCACCCATGTGCGCCCAGGCCAGGCCCGACCAATCCATCTTCCGGGTGACCGGCGACCCGCTCGTGTCAGGGGCGGGCACGGGCGCGCTGGCGGGACGAAGCGTGGCCGTGAAAGACCTGTTCGCCGTCTCGGGGTACGCGATCGGCGTCGGCAACCCGACCTGGCTCTCCGAGGCGCCGGTCGAACCTGACCATGCCGAAGCGGTGAGCTCGTTGCTCGCGGCCGGCGCCGACATCGTCGGCATCGCCCAGACCGACGAGCTCGCGTTCAGCCTGTTCGGCACCAACGTGCACTACGGCACCCCGCCCAACCCGGCTGCGGCCGATCGGGTGCCCGGGGGTTCGTCGAGCGGACCCGCCAGCGCAGTCGCGATGGGGCTGGCCGACATCGGGCTGGGAACCGACACCGGTGGGTCGATCCGCGTGCCCGCGTCGCATTGCGGCCTGTACGGCCTCCGGCCCACGCACGGCACCGTCTCCATCGCCGGCGTCGTGCCGCTGGCTCACTCCTTCGACACCGTCGGTTGGCTGACCCGGGACGCGGAGACGCTGCGAGAGGTGGCCCACGTGTTGTCGTCGACCGACGCTGCGCCGCAGGTGACGAGGCTGCTGCTCGCCGAGGACCTCTTCGACCTCGTCGAACCCGGTGTCCAGGATGTCCTTCGTGAGGCTGTCGACGCGCTTTCGACCCGGCTGGGGCTGCCGGTGGAGAGCACGTCGGCTCTGCACGGGGACGACATCGACGCGTGGCTCAGTGCCTTCCGCACGATCCAGACCGCGGAGGCCTGGAC
>JBOHDD010000050.1:0-2113 GCA_050699155.1 Nocardioidaceae bacterium | reverse complement strand
GCCCTCCGCCGGGCCGCCGAAGTCGACGACGGTGACCTTCCCCCCGGGCCGGAGGGCGCGGAGCGCATCGTGCGCGAACGCGACCCGTCCGTCGTCGTCGACGTGGTGCAGAGCCAGTGACGAGACCACGTGGTCGAGCGAGGCGTCATCGGCGGGGATCCGGTCGGCGTACCCCTGGACGAGGGTGAGGGACACGCGTCGGCGGCGCGCCTTGCGCGCGGCCCGGCGCAGGCTGTCTCCGTCCGGGTCGAGACCGGTGACCCGGGCGGCGGGCTGAGCCGCGAGCACGGCGAACGAGAGGTTGCCGGTGCCGCAGCCGACATCGACCACGGTCTGCCCGGGCGCGATGCCGGCGAGCGCGACCGCCCGCTCGTGCAGCGCACCGACGCCGGCCACCCGGGTGAAGACGTCGTAGAGCGGGAGGAGCCAGGTCCTTCCCATGCCCGGCAGGAACGGGCGGTCCCGCTCCTCCGCTGTGCGCTGGTCGAGGATGGTTACGTCGGGCTGGGTTGTCATTGGTGCTCCCTGTGCTCGGTGGCGGGCCGGTCTCGGTGACCGTGATAGACCTGGTGTTGTCACCTCTCAGCCTTGGACATCCTGCGGTTCCGGGGCAGCACGAAAGTCGGGAGCCATGGGACGTTCTTCGGTTAGGGGCTCACCAGGACCCGCCTCGAGCCTGCGGACGGTACGGCCCGACGGGACGCCGGTCTACCGCTACCAGCAACGCCCGGGCCTGCCTCCGGTCTCGGTCACCCACTTCGACACCGTGGCAGACCACGCCGGGCTTCCGCCGGACCACCGGCACGCCCACGACTTCCTCGTCCTGGTGTACGTCGAGGAGGGCGGCGCCTCGTTCGCGGTCGACGGTGCCGAGCGGCCGCTGCGCGCCGGGGAGGTCCATGCTGTGTCGCCAGGGCAGGTCATCGGGGTCTCCGCCGTCTCGGAGCTTGCCCGGTGCCGAGCATGGTCGGTCGCGTTCACACCGGACGCCGTACCTGCCCTGGCCTCGGTCTCCCCGCTGGCATGGGCACACCATCCGCTGCTGGCCCTGTTCGCGCCCGGCGCGGGGCATGGTGTGGTCGCCGAGCGCGACCGGGCGAGCTGGTCGGGGTGGCTCGCGGAGCTGGCCGAGGAGCTCGCTGACCCCGGCCGTCTCGGTGCCCGCGAGGCCGTCGCCGGGCTGCTCACCCGGATCCTGGTCGCGGCCGCGCGGCTGGCGCCCTCGGCGCCGAGCGCGCCGGACCCGCTCGTGCAGCGGGTCTTCGACGAGATCGAGGCGACGTTCCGCGACCCGGTCTCCGCCGGTGATGTCGCCCGGGCGCTCGGCTACACACCGGGGCACCTCACGACGCTGGTCCGGAAGCGCACCGGCCGCCCCCTGCTCGAGTGGATCACCGAGCGGCGCATGACCGAGGTTCGGCGGTTGCTGCGCGAGACCGAGCTGCCTCTCGGCGTGATGGCCTCCCGGACCGGCCTGCGCGACGCCACCTATCTCGTCCGGCGCTTCCGTGACCGCTACGGCATCACCCCGCAGCGGTGGCGCCGCAGTCAGCGCGCATGATGCGTACGGCGAAGGACGGTGCGCCGCGCCGGCGAGGGCCGTTTTCCACGTTCTGTTGGCAAACGGTGCGGGGACCGGCCCGCGAGGCGCCGTTCTCCACGTTGTGTTGGCAAACGGTGTGGGACTAGCCGTCCGGCCGCCGTGCGAGCAACCTCGAAGGGAGAGCGAGCGTACGATCGCACAGCAGGGGAGACGAACCATGTCCACAGGCACGACGGGCCCACCGGCAGCAGCGCTGGCGACCGAGCCGACTCCGCAGCAGCAGGCGGGTGTGCTCCTGGGAAGCGTGGCCGGCTACATGGCGGTGCGCACCGTGGACATCGGGCTGCGCCACGGCATCATCCGCGGCATCGCGGCAGCTTCGGGCAGCACCGCCGACGAGCTCGCCGACCTGCTGGAGATGGACGCCTTCTACGTGTCGGTGTGGTGTCGGGCGGGCTTGGCGGCCGACGTGCTCGAGCGGGAGGGTGACGGCTACCAGCTGGCGCCGCACATGCAGACACTGCTGCTCGACGAGTCCTCACCTGCGTACGTCGGCGGCCTGTTCCCGCT
>JBOHDD010000049.1:0-2528 GCA_050699155.1 Nocardioidaceae bacterium | reverse complement strand
TGCCGCTGCCACCGCCGTACACCGGCAGGGCCGAGCACGTCGCGCTGCTCCTGTCGCAGCACCGCAGCCTCTTCGGCGACGACGACCTCGACGTCGTCCGCGACCTGGGCTCCCAGGCCGCGCTGCTCGCTGGGCGCGCCGACGCGGCCTTCGAGCAGCTGCGGCTGGCCAACGAGCTGAGCGAGACGGTCGAGGCCCTGCGTCTGGCAAGCAAGGCCAAGAGCGACCTGCTGGCCAGGGTCAGCCACGAGTTCCGCACTCCGCTGACGGCGATCATCGGCTACAGCGCGCTGCTCCGTCGTGGTCGCGAGGACGGCGACCCGACCCTGTCCACGACCGGTCCCGAACGCATCCACAGCGCCGGGCTGCATCTGCTCTCCATGGTCGAGGAGGTACTCGACCTGGCGAAGATGGACGCCGGGCATCTCGAGCTGTCTCCCGCGCGCATCGAGCTGGAGGACATCGTTGCCCAGACCGTCGACGAGGTGCGCCCCCTCGCCACCCGCAAGCGACTCACCCTCGAGACCGAGACCTGTCCCGGCGCGGTCTCGGCGGATCCACAGCGCATCCGCCAGGTGCTGTACAACCTGCTGTCCAACGCGATCAAGTTCACCCCCGACGGCGGGTCGGTGAAGGTCGTCACCGAGATCGGCGGCAACGAGGCCCGGATCGCGGTGGTCGACACCGGGATCGGCATCCCGGTCGAGGACCAGACCCGGATCTTCGAGGAGTTCACCCAGGTGGGTGAGCACGGTCCCCACGAGGGTGCTGGGCTCGGGCTCGCGATCGCCAGCAGGCTGGTCGCCGCACACGGTGGCCACACCGAGGTCGAGTCGACCCCCGACGAGGGGAGCCGCTTCACCATCTCGCTCCCGCTGGCGACGACGCCGGCACCCACCCGGGCCACGTGAGACTCGCCCCGAGGCGTACGCCGCACCCCGGCGTCAGCCCCGGTCGTGGAACCAGGCGGCGGTGTCCGGCCGAAGCACGCCGCCGGCGAGGTCGTCGGACGGACCGGACGACAGCAGCAGATCGCCCCGGTCGGATACGTCCACGGACTCGGCACCGCAGTTGACGACGCACACCAGGTCGGGCTCGCGGCGGAAGGCGAGCACCCCGGGTGCGGTATCCAAGAACTCCACCGCCGTCCCCAGCGAGGGCAGCAGATCGTGCCGCATCCGCAGAGCGCGACGGTAGAAGCTCAGCGTGGAGTCGGCGTCGTCCTCCTGCGCGCTGACGCTCAGCTTGGCCCAGGACTCCGGTTGAGGCAGCCACGTCGGGCCGCCGTCCACGGGTCCGAAGCCGAACGGCCGCCGTTGTCCCGACCAGGGCAGCGGCACCCGGCACCCGTCGCGTCCGACCCCGCCACCGCGCAGCCAGGTGGGGTCTGCCCGCTGCTCCGCGGGTACGTCGGCCTGGGGCAGGCCGAGCTCCTCCCCGGCGTAGAGGTACGCCGAACCGGGCAGCGCGAGCATCGTCAACGTCGCGGCGCGGGCGCGAGCGAGTCCCTGCGCCCCGCCGCCGTACCGCGACGGATGACGCTCCACGTCATGGTTGCTGAGCACCCAGGTCGGTGAGGCCTCCACCGGGCCGACGGCGGCGAACGTCGTCTCGACCACGGCGCGGAAGGCCGAGGCCGACCACGGGGCCTCCAGCCAATGGAAGTTGAACACCTGCTGCAGCTCGTCCGGCCGCACGTAGCGCGCCATCGCCTCGGCGCTGCTCACCCACGCCTCGGCCACCGCCATCCGGTCGCCCGCGTAGTCGTCCAGGACCCGTCGCCAGCGCCGGTAGACGTCATGGACCCCCGGCTGGTCCCAGTACGGCCGGTCCAGCTCGGTCATCGCCTCCTCGATGCCACCGGCGTACCCCTCGACCTCGACGTCGGGCAGGCCCTCGGCCTTGAACATGCCGTGGGCGACGTCGATGCGGAAGCCGTCCACCCCGCGGTCGAGCCAGAAGCGGAGCACGCTCTCGAACTCGTCGCCGACCTCGGGGTTGTCCCAGTTGAAGTCGGGCTGGCGTCGGTCGAAGATATGCAGGTACCACTGTCCGTCGGGCACCCGGGTCCACGCGGGACCGCCGAACACCGACCGCCAGTTGTTCGGCGGCTCACCGCCGTCGGCGCCGCGACCGGCGCGGAAGACGTAGCGGTCGCGCTCCGGGCTTCCCGGTACGGCGGAGAGCGCCTGCCGGAACCACTCGTGCTCGTCGGAGGAGTGGTTGGGTACGACGTCCACCACGACCCGGATGCCGTGCTCGTGCGCGGTCGCCAGCATCTCGTCGAAGTCGGCCAGTGAGCCGAACATCGGGTCGACGTCGCGGTAGTCGGCGACGTCGTACCCGTGGTCGGCCTGCGGCGAGGTGTAGAACGGCGTTACCCAGATCGCGTCGACGCCTAGCCCGGCGAGGTAGGGAAGCCGGGAGGTGATCCCGGCCATGTCGCCGATGCCGTCGCCGTCGGCGTCGGCGAAGCTGCGGATGTAGATCTGGTAGAAGACCGCGTCCTGCCACCAGAGCCGCGTGCG
>JBOHDD010000048.1:0-3135 GCA_050699155.1 Nocardioidaceae bacterium | reverse complement strand
GCCAGGTTGGTTCGGGTAAGTCCAGCCTGCTCTCCGCGCTGGCCGGCCTTGTGTCCAGCACCGGGGAGATCCGGTGGAACGGTGAGCCTGTTGCAGACCCACAGACGTTCCTGCGGCCCGGCCGTGTTGCCCACGTGGCCCAGGTGCCGCGAGTACTCTCGGGCAGCTTCACCGACAACGTCGGGCTCGACCATCCCGGCCGAGTCGTGTGCCCGGCGCTGGACACCTCCCGTCTGGCCACTGACGTCGAGGCCGCCGGCGGGCCCCACGCGCTCGTGGGGCACCGCGGGGTGCGGCTCTCCGGCGGGCAGGTCCAACGGCTCGCGCTGGCCCGCGCTCTTGCGTGTGAAGCCGAGCTGCTCGTGGCCGACGACGTCTCCTCGGCGCTGGACTCCGCCACCGAGATCGAGATGTGGACCGCTCTGCGCCAGCGCGGTGCCACCGTCATCGGTGCGACATCCAAACGCGCGGCGTTGGCCCTCGCCGACCGGGTCGTGGTGCTGGTCGAGGGTCGGGTCGCCGCCGTCGGAGCATGGTCAGAAATCTCACCCCGTTGGAGCCACCTCGCCGGTTAGCGCGCGGGCTCCAATGCCAACCCGCGCTATGAACAGACATGTGGGATGCCCTACCCGGGAGGGGACCGGACCCGCGCCGAGCTGCTCGGGTCCTCGGGCCGTTCCGTCCTCGTCACTGAGTGCCGTTACCTGAGGGAGAGTCGAACGCCGCATCTGACCTGGGCTGCGCGTGCGACGGGTCGCATGCGAGCGCCACGGTGAGCCCAAGCACGGCGTCGGGGTCGTTGAGCCGGTCACCGAGAAGGTCGCGGATCTGGCCCATCCGATAGCGCACGGTCTGTGGGTGCACGTGCAGAGCGTTCGCCACGTCCTCGCGGCGGCCCTGGCGGAGCAGCCACTCCCGCAGCGTCTCGATGAGCCGTTCGGCGGTGCTCGGGCGGACGTCGTCGAAGGGCGCGAGCGCCTGGCGGCGCAGGTCGGCCAGAGCGGCGGGGTCGGACGTGGTCACGAGCCAGGTGAGGTGTTGTTCGGTGTCGATGGGGGACTTGCCCTGGGTCGGGAGGTCGAGCCGTCTGGCGCGGAGCACGCGAAGGTACGACGCCCGCACGAGCGTCCACGGCCGGGCCGGGCCGACATGAGCCTGATGGCCCCGCAGAGTCTGGATCAGTGCGCCGCGCGCTGCGCCGTGGGCGTCGGGGACAAGCAGGACCGCGAGCTCGGACTCGTCCTCGTCCTCGAGATCGGGCAGGTCCTCCTCTGGTCGCAGGGTGCGCTGGTCGAGGGAGCCGAGCGCGGTCCGCGCGTGGGAGCTGGGCAGCACCACGGTGGTGAGCGTGCGTGGTGGTTCCCAGTCCGCGCGCTCGGCCGATGCGGCCAGCCGGTCGGCGGGGTCGCCGCGTAGCAGGCTCCGGCCGAGGCGTTGGAGGTAGCGCTGCCGGACCCGGCCGGTGGTGGCCAGCTCGTCGGTGTGGCCGGCCACGCTGGCCGCCGAGAGCTCATCGATGTAGGCGAAGACCAGCTCGGCGAACTTGGAGAGCTTCCCCGCGGACAGGCCGGCGTCGACCGCGGTCGCTGAGAGGTCGCGCCAGGATACGCGTGCCCCGACCCGGTAGGCGGCGAGCAGCGCGTCCATGCTGCGCCCGCTGCGGGCCTCGCCGCGGCCCAGGGAGTAGGCGCCGTCCAGCGCGGGCGCCAGCGGCGTGCCGGGGTCGCTGCCGCGGGGACGGCTGGCCAGGCTGAGGAATCCGCCGAGAGCGAGTTGCACAGCGTCCTGGATGTTGGTGCCCATCGGCCCGGCCAGGGCGTTCGCGTAGGCGGGAACCTCGACGATGACCGCGCGCACGGTGTCCTCGGCGACCGTGGGGAGCCGGGAGCGCAGCCGACCGAGGGTGTCCTCGTCGAGGTCGAGCTCGGTTGCGCCCCACGCGGTGCGGCGCGCATGTCGGGTCGGGTCACTTTCAGTCAATATGTTCTCTCCGAACAATCAAATCGGGAAGATTCACGTCTTGTGGTCAGGAACTTACACCGTGGGTCCAGAATACTAGACGCATGACCAAGCTGGTATCTGACTCTGGGTGCTCGGGCGGCGCCCGGCAGCGCCTGCGGGACCGGGTCTGGCAGGTGGCGGCCGCCGCGTCGCATCCGCGCGACCCTGCCGACTACCTCGATATGTTCCGGCCGCTTCGCCCCGGCGCCGACCTGCGTGCCCGCGTGGTCGACGTCCGCGCCGAGGCCGCCGATGCGGTGACCGTCGTCCTCCGTCCCGGTGGTGCCTGGCGCGGCCACCAGCCAGGCCAGTACGTGCGTATCGGCCTCGACGTCGAAGGCGTCCGGCTGTGGCGCTCGTACTCCCTGACCTCGACCCCCGGTGCGGCGGACGGGTTGCTGACCATCACGGCCAAGGCGGTCCCCGACGGTGTCGTCAGCGCCCACCTTGCCCAGGAGCTGCGGCCCGGGCAGCTGGTCCACCTCGACCAGGCGCTCGGTGACTTCGTGCTGCCCGACCCCGCACCGCGCAAGGTCCTGTTCGTCACCGGCGGCAGCGGCATCACGCCGGTAATGGGCATGCTGCGCGCGGGCCTGGACCGGCTCGAGGACGTCGTACTCGTGCACTCGGAGTCAAGCGCCGAGGACGTGATCTTCGGCGACGAGCTGCGCGCCCTCGCCGAGGCCGGCCGGCTCCGGCTGGTCGAGCAGCACACCGATGACCACGGCCGGCTCGACGTGACCACGCTGCTGTCACTGGTGCCCGACCTGACCGAGCGGGAGACCTGGGCCTGCGGCCCGGCCGGCCTCCTCGACGCGATCGAGGGGAAGTGGGCCACCCTCGGCCGGGGCGACCGCCTGCACACCGAGCGGTTTCGTACCGCGCTTCCCGAGCCCGGGGAGGGCGGCACGGTCAGGTTCGCCCGCGCCGACACCGTCCTGGAGGTCGACGGCGCGACCCCGCTGCTGGACGCCGGCGAGCAGGCAGGCCTCCTGATGCCCTCTGGTTGCCGGATGGGCATCTGCTACTCGTGCGTGCTGCCGTTGCGCGAGGGCTCGGTGCGCGACCTGCGCTCCGGCGATGTGACCACGGCTGCCCCCGGCGACGGCGTCGTCATCCAAACCTGTGTCTCGG
>JBOHDD010000047.1:0-4969 GCA_050699155.1 Nocardioidaceae bacterium | reverse complement strand
GCTCACGTCCGGGGACGTGAGCCACACCACCCCCAGGGTCCGACGCCCGCGATCAGGCCTGCCGCTGGACCCCCTCGTCCCTGGCCTGGCCGGTGCCCTCGAGTGTGAGGTTCTCGCCGCTCGACGGGTCGAACAGGTGCATCCGGCTGGCGTCGATGAACAGCTCGGCCTCCTCCCCGCGGTTGACCCGGCTGGCCGCGTCCAGCGACACCACCAGCTGAGTGTGCAGCGCCTCGCTGTCCATCTCCTTCTCCAGGTCTGCCAGCTGCTGCTGCACCTCCGGAGGGGCTTCGAAGGGGATGTAGGCGTACTGCTCGTTCCCGAGCCACTCCACCACGTCGATGGTCGCCGTGAAGGTGTGGCCCTGGCTCCGCTTGGTCTGGTCGACGAGCCCGACGTCCTCGAAGTACTCCGGGCGGATGCCGGCGATCAGCAGGTCCTTGCCCACCACCTTGTCGCGGGCCTTGGCCGGGATGTCGACCGAGACGAACGGCAGCTCGACCTCGTTGCCCTTGACCTTGGCCGGCATGAAGTTCATCGGAGGTGAGCCGATGAAACCGGCGACGAACAGGTTCAGGGGCTGTTCGTAGAGCTCCCGCGGCGTCGCCAGCTGCTGCAGGATCCCCTTCTTGAGGACGGCGACCCGGTCCCCGAGTGTCATCGCCTCCGTCTGGTCGTGGGTGACGTAGACGGTCGTGACGCCGAGCTTGCGCTGCAGCCGGGAGATCTCCGTACGCATCTGGCCGCGCAGCTTCGCGTCGAGGTTCGACAGCGGCTCGTCGAACAGGAACGCCTGGGCCTCACGCACGATCGCCCGGCCCATCGCGACCCGCTGCCGCTGCCCGCCCGAGAGGTTGCCGGGCTTGCGCTCGAGGTGCTCGGTCAGCTCCAGGGTCGCCGCGGCCTGGCGGACCTTCTCGTCGATCTCCTCGCTGTTGTGGGACTTGGCCAGGCGCAACGGGAAGGCGATGTTCTCGTACACCGACAGGTGCGGGTACAACGCGTAGTTCTGGAACACCATCGCCAGGTTGCGGTCGCGCGGAGCCTTGTCGTTGACACGTTCACCGCCGATCACCTTGTCACCGGAGGTGATGTCCTCGAGGCCCACGATCATCCGCAGCAGCGTCGACTTGCCGCAGCCGGACGGCCCGACCAGGATCATCAGCTCGCCGTCGGCGACGTCGATGCTGACGTCGTTCACGGCAGGGAAGCCGTCGCCGTACTGCTTGACGATGTTCTTCATCTCGATGGCAGCCATAACTCAACCCTTCACTGCACCGGAGGTCAGGCCGGCGACGATCTTGCGCTGGAACAGGAGGACAAGGACGATGATCGGGACCGTCACCACGACGGCGGCAGCCGAGATGGCCGCCGTGGGCTGGGTGAACTGCGAGGCACCGGTGAAGAACGCCAGCGACGCCGGCACCGGTCTCGCCGCCTCGGAGGAGGTGAGCGAGATGCCGAACACGAAGTCGTTCCAGGCGAAGAAGAACGTCAGGATCGCCGCGGTGAAGACTCCGGGTGCGGCCAGCGGCACGATCACCTTGCGGAACGCCTGCCATGACGTCGCACCGTCGACCTGCGCCGCCTGCTCCATCTCCCACGGGATCTCACGGAAGAACGCCGACAGGGTCCAGATCGAGAGCGGCAGGGTGAACGACATGTACGGGATGATCAGGCCGAGCCACGTGTCGTAGAGCCCGACGGTCCGCCACACGTCGAATAGCGGACCCACCAGGGACACGACCGGGAACATCGCGATCGCCAGGGCCATCGACAGCACCAGGCGCTTGCCGCTGAACTGCAGCCGCGCGATGGCGTACGCCGCGAACATCGCGAGCACCACCGAGATCGTCGTGGAGATCAGCGAGATGCCGAACGAGTTGCGCAGCGCACTGGTGAACAGCTCGTCCTGGAAGACTGTCCGGTAGTTCTCCAGCGTGAAGCCGAGGTCGGTCGCGAGGAAGGACTGGTTGGCCAGGTCGGCGCTCGGCTTCAGCGACAGGGAGACCATCCACACGACGGGGAAGAGCGTGTAGAGGATGATGACCGCGGCTCCGATCCACCACGCCCATGACTGCTTGCCACGCATCAGCGCTCACCCCTCGCCTGTGAAAGGTCGACCTTGAAGAGCTTGATGAAGGAGTACGCGATCACCAGCACCGACAGGAACAACAGCACCGAGATCGCCGAACCCAGGCCCATCTCGACCCGGTTGATGATCTGCCGGTAGACGAGCAGGGACAGCGACTCGGTGCCGTTGGCTCCGCCCGTCATCACGAACACGTTGTCGAAGATCCGGAAGGCGTCCAGCGTGCGGAAGAGCACCGCAACCAGGATCGCGCCCTTCATGTTCGGGATCGTGACCTTCCACAACCGTTGCCATGCGGTGGCGCCGTCGACCTTCGCGGCCTCCTGCATGTCCTCCGAGACCTGGGCGAGACCAGCGAGCAGCAGCAGCGAGATGAACGGCGTCGTCTTCCAGATCTCCGACAGGCAGATCACGAAGAACGAGGACCAGAAGCCGCCGAACCAGTCGAAGTCTCCCAGCCCGAACCAGCTGTTGACGAAGCCGCTCTCCAGCGAGAACGCGTACTGCCAGGCGTACGCGGAGACCACGGTGATGATGCCGTAGGGGACGAGGATCGAGGTACGCACGACCCCTCGGCCCATGATGATCCGGTGCATCACCATCGCGAACACGAACCCGATGACCAGCTCCACGACGACGGTGACCGCCGTCAGGAGAACCGTGACTCCGAAGTCACGCCACCACAGGATGTCGGTCAGGATGGTGATGTAGTTGCTCAGTCCGATGAACTCCCGCGCGGCCGGGTCGGTCAGCCGGTAGCTGAACGTCGAGAGGTAGATCGCCTGGAGGATCGGCCATGCGGTGACGGCCAGCATCACCGCCAGCGCCGGTCCGGCGAGCTTCCAGCCAAGCTTGTTCTCACCGCGTGAGCGGTCCGATTCGGGCGCGCTGGCGCGCTGGGCCGCAACCTCAGTCGTCGCTGTTGCCATGGTGCGCCTCTCCTCTCACAGCAGGGCCCGGCCTTGCAGAACGTCTGTGATCAGCTGGGTCGCCTCCGCGGGCGTCTGCGGGCCGACGGAGTTCGGTGAGTGGAAGGCACGCTGCAGAGCCGAGCTCACGTCGCTCCAGTACGGCGTCGGTACACGGGGGCTCGCGGAGTCGATGGATGCGCGGATCGCGTCGGCCATCGGGTACGCCTCGAGGATCTCCGGGTCGTCGTACACCACGGCCTTGGCCGCGGGGTTGCCGGCGTTGAGCATGTAGTCCTTCTGGTGCTCGGCCGAGGTGATGCACTGGGCCGCCTGGTAGGCGAGGTCCCTGTTCTCGCTGTAGGCCGAGACCGCGAGGTTGATCCCACCGAGAGGCGGCGCGCTCGGCTGGTCGGCGACGGTCCGCGGGTAGCGCGTCCAGCCGATGTCGTTGCGCAGCCCCTCGGTGCTGGGGTCGGCGAAGATGTACGGCCAGATCACCAGGAAGCCACCGTTGGGCTGGACGAACGTTGCCAGCGACTCGGTCTCCTCCGCGGTCGAGATCGCCGGAGCGGCGGCCGAGGAGTCCGTGAGCTTGTCGATGATGGCCGCGGCCTTGCGGCCGGCCGCGGTGTCCAGGGCGATGGTGGCGTCCTGCCCTGCCGCGGCGTCCTCCACGATCGTGCCACCCCCACCCTCGACGAGGGCGTTGATCCACACCGAGTAACCCTCGTACCGGTTGGCCTGAACCCCGACGGTGGTGTCGGTCTCGACCGCTGCGTCGATGATCTGGTCCCAGGTGACCGGCTCGTTCATGTTCAGGCCGGCCTCACGCGCGACACTCTTGCGATACCACAGCAGCTGCGTGTTGGCCCAGAACGGCACCGCCACCAGGTCGCCCTCCCAGCGAGCCTGCTCCACCGCACCGTCGAGCACGCCCTGGGTGAACAGGCTCTTCTTCTCCTCGGGCACGGGTGCAAGGAAGCCGGCCGTGGCGAACTCGGCGGTGAACGGCGGGTCCAGGCTCATCAGGTCGATCGAGGAGTCCTGGGCGGCCAGCCGGCGTACGAGCTGCTCCCGCTGCGCCGACGCGTCGACCGGCAGCAGCTGCACCTGCATCCGGTACGCGCCGCCCGATGCCTCGGCGCACTCCTTGGCCAGGGTGGCCTGGCCGCCCGCGGTGGGGTCGACGTTGCCGACGTCAGGGTTGATGTACCAGACCAGGGTCGGCGGGCCGCTCTCGCCGCCGCCGCAGGCGGCCAGTGCCGCCGATGCGGTCACCGCGGCCAGCGCGAGCCCCACCCCGCGCCTGGCCCGGGTGAGGAACCGGCCTCGTGGCCGGGGCGTGGTGTTCGGGCCTGTCTTCGACCGCGCCTGTGGTTGTGCCCTCGTACGCACGATGCCCTCCTGCCTCCCTGCCTCGTGGTCCGGCGCGAGGGCGTCGGGCCAGTGGACCTGCTGTGGCGAATGTTGGCCCACGCAACGCGTGATACAGGTCTCATCCTGTCGCGATTTCCCGATCTGGCAAGAGGTGACCCGCGTCGTGTCCCCGCGACCCCGGGTGCAGGCCGCCCGGACGGCGGTTTGTTACCGAGTTGTTGTGGTCGAATCCCTGCGCCGGGTGGTGGGAGGCGCCTTCAGGAGGACACGCTCTCCAGCATCTCGGTCACCAGCGCGGCGATCGGTGAGCGCTCGGACCGGGTCAGCGTCATGTGCGCGAACAGCGGGTGCCCCTTGAGCTTCTCGACCACGGCGACCACACCGTCGTGCCGGCCGACACGCAGGTTGTCGCGCTGAGCCACGTCATGGGTGAGCACCACCCGGCTGCCCTCGCCCAGGCGACTGAGCGCGGTGAGCAGCACGGTCCGCTCGAGGTTCTGGGCCTCGTCGATGACGACGAAGCTGTCGGTCAGGCTGCGGCCCCGGATGTGGGTGAGCGGCAGCACCTCGAGCAGGCCGCGGTCGAAGA
>JBOHDD010000046.1:0-5410 GCA_050699155.1 Nocardioidaceae bacterium | reverse complement strand
CCGAGGTAGGCATAGCGGGCAGGCGGGACTCCAGGCACGGACCCAACCTTAGGGAAGATAGATTCGCGCCCATGACCGGCATCCGTCCCGAGTCCGGGCAGGACCGTGGCGTCCACGACCTGGGGTTCGCACGCCTGGACACCGACCGGGAGCGTCGGACCGGCGACCCCGAGGTCGTCTACGGGGAGGGCAAGACGCCGGAGCAGGTGGTGACGCTGCTGCGCGAGCTGCACGCCGCGCACCCTCACCGCCCGGTGCTCGCCACCCGGCTCGGTCAGGCCTCGCTGGTCGCGGTCGACAGTCAGCTCAGCGACGCACGGACCGACGCGGTGGCCAGGACTGCCACCCTCGGTCCGTCACGCACGCCACGCGGTCGCGTCGCCGTGGTGGCGGCCGGCACCTCCGATGCACCGGTGGCCCGCGAGGCGGCGGTGACCGCGCAGGTCTTCGGTGCCGGAGTCGACCAGATCACCGACGTGGGGGTGTCGGGACTCCACCGGCTGCTCGAGGTCCGCGACCGCCTCGAGGCCGCGGACTGCCTCGTCGTGGTCGCCGGCATGGAGGGCGCTCTGCCGAGCGTCGTCGGCGGGCTCACCGGCGTGCCCCTGGTCGCGGTGCCCACGAGCGTCGGGTACGGCGCCTCGCTCGACGGCGTGGCTGCCCTGCTCGCGATGCTCAACTCGTGTGCGCCCGGAGTGACGGTGGTCAACATCGACAACGGCTTCGGTGCGGGGGCCTTCGCGGCCCGGGTGGCCCGTCAGTCGGTGCGGTCCGACGACGGCCGGAACCAACCATGATCGGTTGGTTCGACTGCTCGTCGGGATGTTCTGGCGACATGCTCCTCGGCGCGCTCCTCGACGCCGGGGTACCCGTCGACGTGGTCACCGCTGCGGCCACCGCCGTGGCACCCGAGCACGTGGCCGTCTCCGTCGAGCGCGTGCGGCGCGCCGGCTTCGGTGCCGGCCGGGCGGTCGTCGAGGTCGCCGACTCCTCGACCCGTCGCACCTGGGCCGACGTACGCGCGCTGCTGTCAGGGGCGTCGCTCGACTCCGAGGTACGCGACCGCGCGACATCGACGTTCGCCCGGCTCGCCGGCGCGGAGGGCCGCGTGCACGGCACGTCGGCGGAGGACGTGCACTTCCACGAGGTGGGTGCCCTGGATGCGATCGTCGACATCGTGGGTGTCTGCGCGGGGCTGCACCACCTCCGGCTCGAAGCACTGCACGCGTCGCCGGTGGCAGTCGGAGGCGGGAGCGTACGCACCGCGCACGGCGCACTGTCGGTGCCGGTCCCCGCTGTGGTCGAGCTGCTGCGCGGTGTGCCGACCCACGGTGGCCCGGCCGATGTCGAGCTGTGCACGCCGACCGGCGCAGCCCTGCTGGTCGAGTGGGTCGATGCGTGGGGCGGACAGCCGGCGATGGCCACCTCCACGGTGGGAGTCGGCGCCGGTGCGCGTGATCTCGACGGTCACCCCAACGTGCTGCGGTTGATCGCCGGAACGATCGCCGCGGTCACTGAACCGCCCGGCCAGTGGCTGCTGATCCAGAGCAACGTCGACGATCTCGACCCGCGGGTGTGGCCGTCCGTGCTCGCTGCCCTGCTGGAGGCCGGCGCGGACGACGCCTGGCTCACCCCGATCCTGATGAAGAAGGGTCGACCCGCGCACACCCTGTCGGTCCTGGTCGCCGCGGAGCGCGCCGACATCGTACGCACGCTGATCTTCGCCGAGACCTCGACGATCGGCATCCGCGAGACCGATGTCGCCAAGCACGCCCTGGAGCGCCGTGAGTCGACCGTGCAGGTGGACGGGCAGCCGGTGCGCGTCAAGCTCGCTGTCCACGACGGCCGGGTGGTCAACGCGCAGCCGGAGTACGACGACGTGGTCGCCGCTGCCACCGCCCTCGGGGAACCGGTGAAGTCAGTGCTCGCACGTGCCGTGGCGCAGTCACGCGCGCTCTGGTGAGGGTGCATGGATCTCCAGGTCGTCCTGCAGACCTTCGGCCTCATCCTGCCCGTGGAGCTGCCGGACAAGACGTTCGTGGCCGCTCTCGTACTGTCGGCCCGCTACCGGCCACTGCTGGTGTGGGTCGGTGTCGGCGCGGCGTTCTTCGTGCAGACCGTGGTGGCCGTCACTGCCGGGCAGCTGGCGACGCTGTTGCCCAGGTGGGTGCTGCTCGGCGTCGCCGTGCTGATCTTCTCGGTCGGTGCGGTGGTGCTGCTGCGCACGGCCAAGGGCGCCGACGCTGCCGAGCAGGAGCAGGAGGCCGAGTTCTCCGAGAAGGGTGCGCCCGCGCGCACCGGCGTGCGCGCGGTCGGCACGTCGTTCCTGGTGCTGTTCGCGGCGGAGTGGGGCGACCTGTCGCAGCTGCTGACGATGAGCCAGGTCGCGCGCACCCACGACCCGGTCTCGGTCTTCGTCGGCGCGTGGGCCGCCCTGCTGCTGATCTCGGGGCTCGCCGTGTTCGTCGGCAGGATCCTGCTGCGCTACCTGCGGCTCACGGTGCTGCACTACGTCGGAGCAGGCGTCTGCGCGCTGTTCGCCGTACTCACGCTGCTCGAGCTCGTCCGCCTCTGACGAGGACCCGGTGGCGATAGGCTCGGCGCCATGACTCACCGGCTGGGCGCCGACAGCGAGGTCGGCCGACTGCGCACGGTGCTGCTGCACCGTCCGGGTCCGGAGCTGAAGAGGCTCACTCCGCGCAACAACGACACGCTGTTGTTCGACGGGATCCCGTGGGTCGGTCGGGCGCAGGAGGAGCACGACGCCTTCGCGCAGGCGCTGCGTGACCGTGACGTCGAGGTGCTCTACCTGGTCGACCTGCTCACCGAGGCACTGCACGACGCGCAGGCCCGCCAGACCGCGCTCACGGAGGTCACCGGCGACCTGCGGCTGGGGGAAACCCTGCGCAGCTACCTGCGTACGGCGTTGGCCGACCTCACGCCTGCCCAACTGGCGGAGGCGCTCACCGCGGGGGTGCGCAACGACGAGGTGCGCGGTGGACACGGGCTGGTGACCAGCCTGCTCAGCCACGACGACTTCCTGATCGACCCGCTGCCCAACCTGCTGTTCACCAGGGACTCCAGCGTCTGGGTCGGCGACCACGTCGCGGTCACCAGCCTGGCGATGCCTGCGCGTGAACGCGAGAGCCAGCTGACCGACCTGATCTACCGGATGCACCCCCGGTTCGCCGGTATCCGCCATGTCTACGACTGGGAGCTCGAGCACGTCGAGGGTGGTGACGTCCTGCTGATGGCTCCCGGTGTGATCGCCGTCGGGGTGGGCGAGCGGACCACGCCGGCCGGTGCCGAGCGACTCGCGCGCCGGGTATTCTCCGAGCGCCTGGCGCACACGGTGCTCGCGGTCCCGATCGCGCAGGAGCGCGCGACCATGCATCTGGACACTGTCTGCACGATGGTCGACTCCGACGCGATCGTGATGTACCCGAACGTCGCGCACACCCTGTCGGCACTGGCGGTCACCTCCCCGGACGGGCATCACGACGCTGAGCATGTGCGGCTGGAGGTGGCACGCGCCGAACCGTTCCTCGTCGCGGCCGCGAAGGCGATGGGCATCGACACCCTCCGCCAGATCGACACCGGTCTCGACCCCGTCACGGCCGAGCGCGAGCAGTGGGACGACGGCAACAACACGCTCGCGATCGCGCCGCGGGTCGCCGTCGCCTACGAGCGCAACGTGGAGACCAACCGGCGGCTCGAGGACCACGGCATCGAGGTGGTCGCGATCGCGGGTTCCGAGCTCGGGTCTGGTCGCGGCGGTCCGCGATGCATGTCGTGCCCGATCGCCCGAGTACCCCTCGTCACGCGCTAGCGCGCGATTGGGGAGCCCTGCTACGAACCCCCGTTCGTCGCGGGGAAGCGGGTCAGGGCAGCTGGAGCTGCTGACCGACCGCGATTATGTTGGGGTCGCCGATCTGCGGGTTGGCCTGCCAGATCGCGCGCCAGCCTCCGGCGATGTCCTGCGCGCGGGCGATCTTGGACAGGGTGTCACCGGAGCGCACCGTGTAGTCACCGCCGTTCGCCGAGACCGGTGCGGGCTGCGAACGATCGGCGCTGCGGCTCGTGCGGTCCGGGCTCGTCGGGCTCCCGGCTGCGTCCGCGCTGTCGAGCCCGAGCTCGGAGGAGCAGGCCGGCCAGGCGCCCCAACCCTGCGTGTCCAGGACCTTCTCGGCGATCTGGATCTGCTGCTCGCGCGTGGCCAGGTCGGCCCGGGAGGCGAAGCGCTCGCCGCCGAAGCTGTCCCAGGTGGAGTCCGAGAACTGCACACCGCCGTAGTAGCCGTTGCCGGTGTTGATGTGCCAGTCGCCTCCGGACTCGCACTGGGCGAGCCGGTTCCAGGTGCGGTCAGTGGCCGCCTGTGCGGTGCCGGCGGTCATCAGCGGTGCTGCGACGGCGGCCGCCAGGGCCGTGGTGGTCGCCGCGGTCCGGGTGATGGTGCGCCGGCGGGGTGCGTCGGCACGATGACGTGGGGCGTAGCCCATGATGTGTCCCTCTCCGACGCCTGCGGAGTTAGCTGTCGGGTTCGGGCGGAGAGTGTGCCCGGCCGCGCTTGCGCGGCTTGACCCCTAGGTGCACCCGCTGCTTGCGCACAGCGAGCCGAGGCGACCTCGGTCGGCACCGGATTGTGGGTCCCCCGCTCCCACCCCGTTCGGATTTCTGTGTGACGTGGCCCGTGGCGATGGGGTGGGACTCGGCGTACCGCCACGAACGCGGTTCGGTGAAGTCGGCGAGACTACGTCGGCATCGGGCCGGTCACAACGTCGCGGCTCAGGCACCAGCGCGGATGCGTGACCGGAATCATGCCCAGACGTTGGAGAGCCCGACCGTTGCCGACGGGGGATACAGCAACGACCGGGCCTAAATGAAATGTTAACCAAGACTGGTGGGCGGCCACAAGACGTCCCCGCCGATATGTCAATAGTCACTTTGGCAAAGAACCCAGGCCCCCACGGCCCCGGGCATGCTCGCGACCGCCTTGGTCACCGGATCGTGAGCTGACGGTTCCTCAGTCCTGCCCGCGCCGATCTCTCCTCCGACGACAGGGCGCGGTCGTCGGCCAGTGCGGCGTCGAGGCGCTCGGCGAACGCGGCAACGGGCTCCTCCAGGACGTCTGAGCCGGTGCCCACCGCAAGGTCCCACACCGGCACCAGAAGTCCGTGCGCCCTGAACGACCCGACCAGCCGGGTGTTGTCGCCCAGGGAGTCATCCCCACGCGCATGCAACCGGGCCAATGCGGTCAGCAGCCGCTCCTCGTCGTACGGCATCACCCAGCGCAGATGTTCCTTGGTGCCGACATCGCACCAGTACGCCGCCTCGACCGACTCCAGCCGTCTGGTCGGCGTCATCGCGGCGTTCGCGCTCTCCAGCGAGGCGGCCACCTCGCCGGTGGGGT
>JBOHDD010000045.1:0-3726 GCA_050699155.1 Nocardioidaceae bacterium | reverse complement strand
TGTGGCGACTGTTACACGAGCGCGCTTCGGTCACCCTCAGTTCACCGTCGTAGAGTTGGCCCTCGTCCGCAGCCACCCCGGGGGAGACCCACGTGCACCAACGACGCCGCGCCGTCGGCGCGCTGTGCGCGCTGGTGGTGCTGCTGACGGCGGCGTGCGCGGGTAACGCCGCCCAGACGGCCGCCGCGAGCACCTCCGAGACCTCGAGCGGCCCGTCCGGCGCGGGCTCCGGTGCGGTTCTGGCCGACGACCAGAACTGGCAGCTGTCCCCGTCGTGGGCTCTGCACCCTGAGCTGCTCAAGGGGAGCGAGCGCTTCCAGGAGCTGGCCCGCAAGCGCAGGCCGACGCCCGGAGAACGGCCCAACATCGTGCTGATCTCCACCGACGACCAGACCGCCGCGGAGATGCGCTGGATGCCGAAGACCCGGGCACTGCTCGGAGGGGGAGCGGGCACGCGGTTCTCCGACTCCCTCTCGCCGCACCCGCTGTGCTGCCCCGCGCGGGCGATGATGCTCACCGGTCAGTTCGCGCAGAACAACGGCGTCCGGAGCAACTTCTGGCCGTACGGCGGCTACTACAAGGTGGACTCCAACAACACCCTGCCGGTTTGGCTGAAGCAGGCCGGATACCAGACGGCGTTCCTGGGCAAGTACCTCAACGAGTACGGCCTGCTGAACCCCGCCGAGGTCCCACCGGGATGGGACCACTGGCGCGCCCCGGTGAAGAGCGGCATCTACGACTACTTCAACTACACGATGAACGAGGACGGCGAGCTCGAGCCGTCCGACGGCACCTACCAGACCGACTACTACGCCAGCGAGACCGAGAACGTCATCTCGCAGATGGCCGCGCGCGACAAGCCCTTCTTCATCTGGCAGTCGAACCTCGCCCCGCACTCGGCGTGTCCCACGTCGACCAGCATCACCGGGAGCGGGTGCTGGGAGAGCGTGACGCCGAGCACGACCTACGACCATGTCTTCGACGATGTGCCGCTACCGCAGCGGCGGGACCCGTCGTTCAACGAGCGGGACGTGAGCGACAAGCCGCAGGTGATCTCGAAGCTCGGGCCCCTGGGCCCGGCGCGGCAGGCTCACCTGAACGAGCTGTTCCAGCGGCGGATCGAGTCCCTGCAGTCGGTCGACGACTCCGTCGCCCGCACGGTCGCCGCACTTGACGAGGCGGGTGAGCTCGACGACACCCTGATCCTCTTCACGTCCGACAACGGCTACCTGCTCGGCCAGCACCGATACCAGAGCAAGATCCTGGGGTACGAGGAGTCACTCAGGGTCCCGCTGCTGATGCGAGGGCCGTCGGTGCCGGCAGGGGTACGACGGTCCGCAACGGTCGGCACGGTCGACCTGGCCCCGACCATCATGAGCGCGGCGGGCGCGAAGCCCGGGCTCAGGGTCGACGGCCGAGACCTGCTGCCGGTCGCGGCCGGGCAGGCTCCCGGATGGGACACCATCCTGATCCAGGGCGGCCCACGCAAGCCGAACTCCGGCGACCAGTGGCTCTACCGCGGCGTACGAACACAGCGCTACACCTACATGGAGTACCCCAGGACGTCGGAGGTCGAGCTGTACGACCGGCAGCGCGACCCGTACCAGCTCGAGAACGCCGCCGGCGACCCCGTCTACCGGGAGGTCCAGTCCGAGCTGCAGCGCCGGCTGCGACGGTTGGAGGTCTGCGCGGGAGCGGACTGCCGGCGGAGCTTCGGCGCCATGCCGAAGCCCGAGCGCCGATGACCCGGCAATGACGCTGCAATGACGCTGCGAGGGTGAGATCCGCCGCACACGGAGCGTGATTTTGCCACTCTGGGTTTTGAAACGGGCCTTATGTCCGCTTACATTCCACGAACCAACTCAATAGGCCGTGTCAGGTACGCCGAATCCTGTCCGCCTGGTCACGGCTCCCCCTTATCTGAATCTCATCGGGCAGGAGTGGGGGACCCACCACCGCGGCACCATGCCGGCCAAGGCCCGCGTGTCGCTCGGGGTTAAGTCGCCTCCGGCGGCCGAGCACCTTCTCGCTCGAACCCGACAGCTCACTTCACAGGCGTGGGAAGGGAACCTCTCATGCCTGCGACCATTCTCCCGGCACGCCTGACCGCGCTGACCGTCGCCGTCCTCACCGCTTTCGCCCTCGCTGTCAGCCTCGCGGCTCCGGCGGACGCGACAAGCAGGCGGCAGAAGAAGATCCACAACTCGCTGGAGATCGCCCGCAACCAGAAGGGCGACCCCTACCGGTACGGCGCCGACGGCCCGCACCGCTTCGACTGCTCCGGCCTGATCCGGTTCTCCTACGGCAAGGCCGGCATCTGGATGCCGCGTACCTCGGACCGGCAGGCCCGGCGAGCCCGGCGGATCGGCAAGCACGACCTGCGCAAGGGCGACCTGATGTTCTTCCACAGCGGGGGTGACGTCTACCACGTCGGCATCTTCGGCGGTTGGAACGGCCACGGACGGCGTCGAGTCCTGCACGCTCCGGGTTCGGGCAGGCGGGTGAACACCGACCTGGTCTGGACCGGGTCGTGGTTCGCCGGCACGCTGCGCGGAGCCTGAAGGCCTCGGCATCGCCGAACCGAGCGGCTGGATTTTCCCGGCGGGCCGGCCCTTTGTCAGACTTGGGGCCATGCAACGCATCCCCTGCACCCGTGCACGCCTTGCCGCCCTGCTGCTCGCGGTCACCACGATCACGACCGCCTGCTCGGGAGGCGAGGAGGCACCGGCCGGCAAGGCGCCCTCGCCCGAAGGCCAGGGCCGCCCGGCTGCGCATGTCACCAGCAAGTGGCCCTTCACCGGAGAGACCTTCCACGGCAAGCTGCCCAAGCACCGCGCGGTCATGGTCAAGATCGAGAACACCAGCAGCTCCAAGCCGCAGCGCGGGCTCGGCTCGGCCGACCTGGTCGTGGAGGAGCTCGTCGAGGGGGGCCTGACCCGGCTGGCGGCGTTCTACTACTCGTCCCAGCCGAGCGAGGTCGGGCCGGTCCGCTCGCTGCGCGGCACGGACATCGGCGTGGTCAAGCCGAGCAAGGGCGTCGCGGTCGCCTCCGGTGGTGCGCCGGTGACGATGCGGCGCGTGCGCCAGGCGCACGTCGTCACCGCGACCGAGGGCACGAAGGGCTACTACCGGGTCAGCGACCGTCCGTCGCCGTACAACCTCTTCATGAACCTCAAGCAGCTGCCCGCGGACAAGCTGAAGGGCCCCCGTCCGCAGCCGTACCTGCCGTTCGGGAGCGCGACGGACCTCGGGAAGGGTCAGCCCGCCGAGAAGGTGACCGCGAAGTTCTCCGCCGGCACCTCGACGGAGTGGACCTGGACCCGGAAGGGCTGGAAGCAGTCCGGCGGCTACGCGGCGAAGGGCGACGAGTTCAAACCGGACAACGTGCTCGCGCTGCGCGTGCGCCAGGTCGACGCGGGCTACACCGACCCGGCCGGCAACCCGGTGCCGGAGAGTGTGTTCTCCGGAAAGGGCGCCGCGACCCTGCTGACCGACGGCAAGGCCTACGAGGGCACCTGGATGAAAAAGGGCATGGGCGGCTCGCTGAAGCTGGTCACCGCCAAGGGTGAGCGTCTGCCGGTGCCCCCCGGCAACACCTGGATCGAGCTGATCCCGGCATCCGGCGGTGGTCTGAGCATCAGCAAGTAGCTGCCTCTCCGAGGTTGCGCGCGTCACGCCGCCGTGATGTGGACATAGGGGACGCGACCGACGAAGATCGGGACTCGG
>JBOHDD010000044.1:0-7127 GCA_050699155.1 Nocardioidaceae bacterium | reverse complement strand
TCCGGGTTGTCGCTCAACCTGGCAGTGGTGATCCGCAACCCCCAGACCGACAAGGAGCACTTCGCGCGGGTGAAGGTCCCGCCGATCTTCCCGCGCTTCGTCTCCGTCGGTGGCCAGCGGTTCGTCCTGCTCGAGGACGTGATCGCGGCGCACCTCGACCAGCTCTTCCCGGGCATGGACGTCGTGCAGCACCACGTGTTCCGGGTGACCCGCAACGAAGACCTCGAGGTGGAGGAGGACGACGCCGAGAACCTGCTGCAGGCGCTCGAGCGCGAGCTGCTGCGGCGGCGTTTCGGGCCGCCGGTGCGGCTGGAGGTGATGGAGTCGATCGACCCGCACGTGCTCGAGTTGCTGGTGTCAGAGCTCGACGTGTCCGCCGCGGAGGTGTTCCATCTTCCCGGCCCCCTCGACCTGACCGGCCTGAACGGGATCGCCGACCTCGACCGCGCAGAGCTGAAGTACCCAGCGTTCCTGCCGAAGACGCATCCGCACCTGGCCGAGGTCGAGAGCGCGAGCCCGGCGGACATGTTCGCGGCGCTACGCCGACGTGACGTCCTGGTGCACCACCCCTACGACTCCTTCTCCACCAGCGTCCAGCGGTTCATCGAGCAGGCGGCCGCCGACCCGCACGTGCTGGCGATCAAGCAGACGCTCTACCGCACGTCGGGCGACTCACCGATCATCGACGCCCTCATCGACGCCGCGCAGTCGGGCAAGCAGGTGCTGGTGCTCGTCGAGATCAAGGCACGCTTCGACGAGGAAGCCAACATCCGCTGGGCACGCAAGCTCGAGCAGGCCGGTTGCCACGTGGTCTACGGCCTGATGGGGCTCAAGACGCATGCCAAGCTCGCCCTCGTCGTGCGAGACGAGCCCGAGGGCATCCGCCGGTACGCGCACATCGGCACCGGCAACTACAACCCCAAGACGGCGCGGTTGTACGAGGACATCGGCGTGCTGACCGCGGACCGCCAGACCACCGAGGACATCTCACACCTGTTCAACAACCTGTCCGGGTTCGGGCGTACGGCGAGCTACCAGCACCTGATGGTCGCACCGGACTCCGTGCGGTCGGGAATTCTTGCACTGGTCGCCCGGGAGATCGAGCATCGGCGCGCCGGACGCCCGGCCGGCATCCGGCTGAAGCTCAACTCGCTCGTCGACGAGGCGGTCATCGACGGGCTGTACCGCGCGTCTCAGGCCGGTGTGCCGGTCGACCTGTGGGTGCGTGGCATCTGCGCGCTGCGTCCGGGTGTTCCCGGGCTGTCGGAGACGGTCCGGGTGCGCAGCATCCTCGGCCGGTTCCTCGAGCACAGCCGGGTCTTCTGGTTCGAGAACGGCGGCGATGCGCAGGCCTGGATCGGTTCGGCCGACCTGATGCACCGCAACCTCGACCGGCGGGTGGAGGTGCTGGCGCACATCCCGTCGGCCGCGCACGTCGAGGAGCTGCGCCACCTGCTCGATCTCGGCCTTTCCGACGAGACGTCGTCGTGGCATCTCGACTCCGATGGAGCATGGGTACGGCACGACCACGACTCCGACGGCGTACCCCTGCACGACCTGCAGCATGACCTGATCGAGGCCAAGCGGCGACGTCGTCAGGCAGTCAGTGCCGCGGCCACCCGTCGCTGACGCCGTACCTCTGCGCCCGCTCCAGACCGCCGGGACCCGCCGAGCCGTCGAGCCGCCGAGACCCGGACAGGTCGTGCAGCCCAGCAGGCAGCACCGCGATCAGGGGCAGGCGGCGAACAGCAGCGCGCCGAAGTTCAGGTCGGACAACAGCTGGGCATCGGGCTCACGCGGACGCAGCCGGAGTACGACGTCCCCACCGCGTTGGACCGACGACGCGACGGAGAAGCGCGAGCCGTACGTATCACCCTGCCCGGGCGCGTCACCGACCGCGAGCGCGGCCCGCCGCTCCCCTTCACCTGCCAGCTCACTGGTGTCGTCGAAGTGCATGGCCACCAGGAGAGGCGACCGGGAGGCGCCGCCGGAGAGACCCGGCATCAGCGCCAGTGCGACGCTCTGATGCCGCGTCACACCACCGACGGCCGCGAGACGCTGCCGCGCCAGCGCCTGGTCATCGGGCGACGTGCTCCCGAACCCCATCACCTGGCACCCCCGCCTCCCGACGTGCAGCACGGTTGCCGCCGCACCCTCGATCCGGTCTCCCACGGCGTCGACCGACTCGTCCTGGGCCAGCGGCGGCCGCGATCCCTCGATCACCTCGACCGTGCGGCTGACGTACGGCGCGTTGTCGGAGAACACCACCCGCCGGCTGTCGTCCAGCACGGCCGCGTGCGCCATCAGCGGAGTCAGTGACCCGTCGATCCGGGCCACAAGGTCGGCACCACCACGCCAGACACCGTCGCTGTCGAACGGCTCGGTGTACCCCGCCTCGGCCAACCCGTCGCGTACGACGTCGAGGTCGAAACCGGGCGGCATCTGGACCACGATCGCCGCACCCCGCTGACTCTGCGCCAGCCCCTCCCACTGCGCGTCCAGCACGGTCCAGCCGTAGGGCCCCCGCATCTCCGGCGCCATGTCACCGAGCACCGACACCGCGGACAGGTCGGTCTCGTAGGCGCGGTCCAGCAGCGCGGCACCTTCTGCGTCGAGCATGGTGCGGGCACCCCGCCAGTCGGTCACGCTCGCGGTCACCGTCTCCGCCGGCATGGACGCGAGCGCGGTGGCCACCGTCGGCGTCGTCCTGGGCACACGGGACAGGGCCACCCCGGCTCCTGCGACGACAGCGAGGACCACCAGGGCGACCACGGACACCCACCGGGAACGCACGCGACCAGCATGAACCATCGTCACCGGCCCGCCGTCACCCGGAGGACACCGGGGGGTGTGAGACTGAGCGCCGTGAACCACCCCAGCACCGTCCTGGCCAGCGGCTCGGTGGTCTGGCGGGAGGCCGCCGACGGCGTCGAGGTGCTGCTCGTGCACCGGCCCCGTTACGACGACTGGTCGTTCCCGAAGGGCAAGCTCGACGACGGCGAGCATCTCGTCGCCGCGGCCGTGCGCGAGGTGTGCGAGGAGACGGGGCTCACCGTGCGGCTCGGCGTACCCCTCCCAGACCAGGAGTACGTCGCCAACGGGCTGCCCAAACGGGTGCACTACTGGTCGTCACAGCCGGTCGGCGACACCGCGGTCGACTCCTTCGAGCCCAACCGGGAGGTCGACCGCGTGCTGTGGACGCCCGTCGACCGGGCACGCAGCACCCTCACCTACCCGCGCGACGTGGAGGTCCTCGAGGCGTTCACCGGCGCCGCGCGTCAGTCCAGCCCGCTGCTCCTGCTGCGCCATGCCCAGGCACACTCGCGCGACTCATGGGCCGGCGACGACCAGCAACGGACGCTCTCCCCCGACGGCGTGCGCCAGGCCCGCGACCTGGTGCCCCTGCTGCAGGCGTACGGCGTCGAGCGCCTGGTCAGCTCGAACGCGGTTCGCTGCATCAGCAGTCTCCAGCGGTACGCCGACCGGACCGGGGTCGACGTCGAGCTCGACCACCGGCTCTCCGAACGTGGCGCAGACGAGCCCACCGTCACGCTGTGGATGCAGCAGCTGCTGGCCGAGGCCGGCTCCGTCGCGGTCTGTGGCCATCGACCGCTGCTGCCGAGGATGTTCGAGGCGCTCGGGGTCGACGACCCCGGTCTACGGACGGGTGAGCTGGTCGTCGTACACCGGCGGGACGGTCGGGTGTCGGCGAGCGAGCGCCATCGGGCGTGAGGCAAGGCCGGGCGCCTTGGTCACGACCGGGAGCGGACGTGGTCCAGGTCTCACGTGGGCTCGCCGTTCTTTCGGCTGCGTTCACCTTGCGTTCACCCACGCCCTCAGGCCCCTTCACCTTCTCTTCCTACCTTTCAGTCGTAATCAGAAGTCATCCATGTCCTTTGACTGAGAGGGACCGCAGTGAAACGCACTCCCCTGCGTCGCTTCGCCGCGCCGGCGATCCTGGCGCTTGCTCTGACCTTCGTGCTGGCCGCCTGTGGCGGGCAGTCGGGCGCCGCCTCGGGCGAGGGCCTGGGCGGTCAGGTCAAGCTCGACGGCTCGTCGACTGTCGAGCCGCTCAGCTCCGCCACCTCCGAGCTCTTCAGCGAGGAGAAGCCAGAGGTCGAGGTCACCGTGGGCTCGTCGGGCACCAGCGGCGGCTTCGAGGCCTTCTGCGCGGGCAAGACGGATATCTCCGACGCCTCCCGACCGATCGAGCCGGACGAGGCCAAGGTCTGCAAGCAGGCCGGCATCGAGTACACCGAGCTGCAGATCGCCAACGACGCCCTGACCGTGGTTGCCAACAAGAGCTTCCCTGTCGACTGCGTGACCGTCGAGCAGCTGAACAAGATCTGGGCTCCTGAGGCCGAAGGCAAGGTCACCAACTGGAAGCAGGTCGACCCGAGCTTCCCCGACATGCCGCTCAAGCTCTTCGGTCCCGGCACGGACTCGGGGACGTTCGACTACTTCACCGAGGAGATCAACGGTGAGGAGGGCGTGTCCCGCGCCGACTACGAGGCTTCCGAGGACGACAACGTGCTGGTCGAGGGCGTCGCCAACACCAAGGGCGCGATGGGCTACTTCGGCTACACCTACTTCGAGGAGAACGCCGACAAGCTCAAGGCACTGGAGGTCGACTCGGGCAACGGCTGCGTGGCACCCTCACCCGAGACCGCACAGTCCGGTGAGTACACACCGCTCGCGCGTCCGCTGTTCATCTATGTGAACACCAAGTCGTACTCCGAGAAGCCTCAGGTCAAGGCCTTCACGGACTTCTACGTCCAGAACATCGCCAGGATCACCGAGGCGGCGAAGTACATCCAGTTGAACGACGAGCAGAAGCAGCAGCTCGACGATGCTCACTCACAGCTCGGCGCCTGAGCCCCCACCGAACCTCGGGCGGAAGGTACGGCCGGGCGAGGCAGTCATCGTGTCCGTACTGCGGATCGCGGCGGTGCTGTCGATCTTCATCACGATCGGCATCGTCGTGTCGCTGCTGATGCCGGCGCTGGAATTCTTCCGCCAGGTGTCAGTGCTGGACTTCCTCATCGGCACCAGCTGGCGGCCGAACCTGGCTCCACAGTCGTTCGGCGTGCTTCCGCTTGTGGGCGGCACGCTGATGACCACAGCTGTGGCCCTGTGTGTCGCCGTACCCTTCGGGCTCGGTGCTGCGATGTACCTGTCGGAGTACGCCAGGCCGGCCGTGCGGCGCAGGCTGAAGCCGGTGCTCGAGCTGCTGGCCGGCGTACCCTCCGTCGTCTACGGGTTCTTCGCACTGCAGTTCATCACGCCGATCGTGCTGCGCGGCTGGTTCGGCATCGAGGTCGACTTCACCAACGCCCTGTCGGCCGGCGTCGTCCTGGGAATCATGATCATCCCGACGGTGGCGTCCCTGTCCGAGGACGCGATGAGCGCCGTCCCGCACGCCCTGCGCCAGGGGTCGCTGGCGATGGGCGCCAACCGGATGCAGACCACGCTCCGGGTGGTGTTCCCGGCGGCGATCTCGGGCATCGCGGCCGCCATCGTGCTCGGCCTGTCCCGCGCGGTGGGTGAGACGATGATCGTGGCACTGGCCGCCGGCTCTCGCCCCAACCTCGGCGTGGACGTGCGCGAGGGGATGCAGACCATGACCGGCTACATCGCCAACACCGCGAGCGGTGAGAACGTCGTCGGGTCCTTGTCCTACAACACGTTGTTCGCGGTAGGCCTGCTGCTGTTCGCGATGACCCTGCTCATCAACGTCATCAGCATCGCCCTGGTACGTCGGCTCCGGGAGGCGTACTGATGACGACCACGATGGACCCGGCCACCCGGTCGCCGATCACGATCACCTCCAACCGGAGCAGGGATCGCAACGTCGCCTCGGTCGTGTTCCTCGTGGCGCTGTGGTCCTCTCTCGCACTCGCCATCGTCTTCCTGATGACCCTGATCTTGACCACGGCGATCGACGGTGCCCCGCGTCTCGACGCCAACCTCATCACCGAGTACGACTCGACGCTGTTCCCGGCACAGACCGGTGCACGTGCGGGCATCCTCGGCACGATGTGGCTGATGCTCGCGACGGCCATGCTCGCCGTGCCCCTCGGCATCGCGACGGCGCTCTACCTGGAGGAGTTCGCCGACGGCAGGCGCTGGTACAACCGGCTGATCGAGCTGAACCTGCAGAACCTCGCAGCCGTGCCGTCGGTGATCTACGGGATGCTCGCCGTGGCGTTCATGGGCCTGGCCGGCACCAACGAGACCGACATCGTGATCGGTGGCGCACTCGCACTGGCGCTGCTGATCCTTCCAGTCATCATCATCACCACCCGCGAGTCGATCCGCGCCGTACCCAAGGAGATCCGGGACGGTTCGCTCGCCCTTGGCGCCACGCAGTGGCAGACCTCCTGGCGGCAGGTGCTCCCCTCGGCAGTCCCGGGTATCTCCACCGGGACGATCCTGGCGCTGTCCCGCGCCATCGGCGAGGCGGCACCGCTGCTCCTGCTCGGCGTCGCCGTCAGCGTGCGGTTCGACCCCAACGGTCTGCTCTCGTCCTTCACCGCACTCCCGATCCAGGTCTTCAACTGGACAGCGGAGTCGCAGGACGAGTACAAGACCGCCGCGGCGGCCTCGATCATCGTGCTGCTCGCGATGGTGCTGCTGCTGAACGGTCTGGCCATCTACATCCGCAACCACTTCCAACGACGTTGGTGAGGCACCGATGACATCAACAGGTATGACGACGACGTCGACCGGTACCGACGCCGCGGTTCTGGTGAACGCGCAGCCCGACAACGGCCGCAAGGTTCCGGACCAGCCACAGCCGGTGATGGAGTCGCTGGCGATGAACGCCTACTACGGCGACTTCCATGCCGTGCACAACGTGAACCTGTCGTTCGGCAGGAACGAGATCACCGCGCTGATCGGCCCGTCCGGCTGCGGCAAGAGCACCGTGCTGCGCTGTCTGAACCGGATGAACGACCTGATCCCCGACGCACGTGTCACCGGCGACGTCAACTACCACGGTGTGAACATCTACGCCCGCGGTGTCGACCCGATCGAGCTGCGCCGGCGGATCGGCATGGTGTTCCAGAAGCCGAACCCGTTCCCCAAGTCCATCTACGACAACATCGCCTACGGTCCTCGGGTCACCG
>JBOHDD010000043.1:0-1664 GCA_050699155.1 Nocardioidaceae bacterium | reverse complement strand
GTAGCCGCGGCCGCGCTCGACGGTGAGCTCCATCTCGAGCTTGCCCTTGCCGTTGAGCGTCGCCAAGTGCAGGTCGGGGTTGTGCACCTCGACACCGGCCGGCGGCGCGATGTCGGCAGCGGTGACGTCACCGGCACCGGACTTGCGCAGGTACATGGTGACGGGCTCGTCGTGCTCGGAGGAGACGACCAGACCCTTGAGGTTGAGGATGATCTCGGTGACATCTTCCTTGACGCCCTCGATGGTCGAGAACTCGTGGAGGACGCCGTCGATCTTGATGCTCGTGACCGAGGCACCGGGGATCGAGGAGAGGAGGGTACGACGCAGCGAGTTGCCGAGCGTGTAGCCGAAGCCGGGCTCGAGCGGCTCGATGACGAACCGAGACCGATGGTCGTCGACGACCTCTTCGGCCAATGTGGGGCGCTGTGCGATGAGCACTTGGACTTCCTTTCCGTGCCGCCCGCTATATGACGGTCACAGATCCAGGGACTGTTTCGTTGTGCGGCGGCCGGGGCCGCCATGGTCGTCGGGTTGCACGACCGATCCTACTTCTTCGAGTAGTACTCCACGATGAGCTGTTCCTGCACCGGTACGTCGATCTGCTGACGTACCGGGAGCTGGTGGACAAGGACGCGCATCCGGTTCGGGAGGACCTCGAGCCAGGGCGCGACCACGCGCTCGCCGTGGGTCTCGCGAGCGATGATGAACGGGGTCATCTCGACCGACTTCGGCCGGACGTCGATCACGTCGTGCGCATCCACCTGGTACGACGGGATGTCCACCTTGTGGCCGTTGACCTGGAAGTGTCCATGGGTCACAAGCTGGCGGGCATGGCGTCGCGTGCGCGCGAATCCGGCGCGGTAGACGACGTTGTCGAGGCGGGCCTCGAGCATCTGCAGCAGGTTGTCGCCGGTCTTGCCGGGGCGCCGGTGCGCCTCGTGGTAGTACCGGCGGAACTGTTTCTCGAGCACCCCGTAGGTGTAGCGAGCCTTCTGCTTCTCACGCAGCTGGAGGAGGTACTCGCTCTCCTTGATCCGGCCGCGGCCATGCTGGCCGGGCGGGTACGGCCGGCGTTCGTAGGCGCTGTCGCCACCGATGAGGTCGACCCCCAGCCGGCGCGACTTCTTCGTCATGGGTCCGGTGTAACGGGCCATGGTGTCGAAATCTCCTGTCAGTGAGGCGGTCGAGGTCAGACGCGACGGCGCTTGGGCGGACGGCAGCCGTTGTGCGGCGTGGGGGTCACGTCCTGGATGGTGCCGACCTCGAGGCCGACCGCACCCAGGGAGCGGATCGCCGTCTCACGCCCGGAGCCGGGGCCCTTGACGAAGACGTCGATCTTCTTCATTCCGTGCTCCATCGCCCGTCGTCCCGCGGCCTCCGCGCACATCTGCGCGGCGTACGGGGTCGACTTGCGCGAGCCCTTGAAGCCGACGGTGCCGGCACTGGCCCAGGAGATCACCGCGCCGGTCGGGTCGGTGATCGTGACGATGGTGTTGTTGAACGTGCTCTTGATGTGGGCCTCGCCCACGGCGATGTTCTTCTTCTCCTTGCGGCGCACCTTCTTGGCGCCCGCAGCCTGGCGGCTCTTGGGAGGCATCTGTGAAGTACTCCTGAGGTCTCTGGATCACGTGTGGAGGTCGGTACCCGGGTTCCCGGGGCGAGGC
>JBOHDD010000042.1:0-5786 GCA_050699155.1 Nocardioidaceae bacterium | reverse complement strand
GACACCGGGATGAGGATCTTCCAGCCGAGCTTCATGAACTGGTCGTAGCGCATCCGCGGCAACGTCCCGCGCAGCCAGATGAAGATGAACATGAAGAACATGATCTTGGCGATGAACCACAGCACCGGCCAGTAGCCGGCGTTCGCGCCGTCCCACAGCGACAGCGGCCAGGGCGCCCGCCAGCCACCCAGGAACAGGGTCGTCGCCACCGCCGAGACGGTGACCATGTTGATGTACTCGGCGAGGAAGAAGAGCGCGAACTTCAGCGAGGAGTACTCGGTGTGGAAGCCGCCGACGAGCTCTCCCTCCGCCTCCGGCAGGTCGAACGGGGCGCGGTTGGTCTCGCCGACCATCGACACCACGAAGATCAGGAAGGAGGGGATCAGGATGATCCCGAACCAGAGCCGCTCCTGCGCCAGGACGATCTCCGACGTGGACAGCGACCCGGCGTACAGGAACACCGCCACCAGGGACAGCCCGAGCGCGACCTCGTAGGAGATCATCTGCGCCGCCGAGCGCATCCCGCCGAGGAGGGAGTACGTCGACCCCGACGCCCAACCGCCCAGCACGATTCCGTAGATCCCGATGGAGGACAACGCCAGCACGAACAGCACGCCGACCGGCAGGTCGGTCAGCTGTAGCGGCGTGCGGATGTCGGTGAACGGGATCCCGACGACCGGCCCGAACGGGATCACGGCGAACGCGGCGAACGCGGTGGTGGTGGAGATGACCGGAGCGAGGATGAAGACCACCTTGTCGGCCGCCTTCGGGATGATGTCCTCCTTCAGCGCCAGCTTCACGCCGTCCGCCAGAGACTGCAGGAGACCGAAGGGGCCGTGCACGTTCGGGCCGACCCGGTGCTGCATCCGGGCGACCACGCGACGCTCGAACCAGATGTTGAAGAGGGTGAGCAGCACCAGCAGGGCGAAGATCAGCACCGACTTCACGATCCACAGCCAGACGGCGTCCTGACCGAACTCGCTGAAGTCGTCGGCGGCGAGGACACGCAACGCCGCTGTCGACTGTCCGGTCATGCGGCACCTCCCTGGATGCTCACGACGTCACCCGAGACGGCGCCGAGGTCACGGTGCAGTGACGCGCCACCGGAGTTCTGCGGCACCCACACGACACCGTCCACGACATCGGCGACGCTCACCGCGAGACTGAGGCTGCCGCGTTCGGTGGACAGCGTGACGCTGTCTCCTCCGGCGACGCCGAGGTCGGCCGCCGTCGCGGCGGAGACCAGCGCCACCGCGGCCTTGCCGGTCGCCTTGAGGTAGGGCTCACCGTCCTGCGAACGGCCGTCGTCGATCAGGTGCCGCCAGGTCGCGAGCAGGGCCTGGCCGGAGGTGGTGGAGCGCAGCGCGGAACCGGGGACCTGCGGCGGCGGTGACGTCTTCCCGTCCCAGGGGCCGAGCTCGGTCATCTCGGTGCGGACCTGCGCGACGGTGCGGAACCCGAGCCCGCCACGCCTGCCGCTGCCGGCCTCGAGCATCTCCTCCGCGATGCCCGCCAGCACCCGAAGGTCGGGCAGCACACCGGTGGTCTCGAGCACGTTGTCGAACGGGCGCTGGCGGCCCTCCCAGTCGACGAACGTGCCCGCCTTCTCGGCCACCGGCGCGACCGGGAAGACCACGTCGGCGAGCTCGGTGACCTCGCTGGAGCGCACCTCGAGGCTCACCAGGAACGGCACCGCGGACAGTGCAGCACGGGCCGCGTGCGGGTCGGCGAGGTCGTTCAGCTCGACGCCGCCGACCACGAGTGCCCCCAGCTCACCCTCGACCGCCGCCGCGAGCATCTCGTCGGTGCTGCGTCCGTGCCGAGACGGCAGGGCGTCCACGCCCCAGGCGGCGGCCACGTCGACGCGGGCCGAAGCGTCCGCGACCGGGCGGCCACCGGGAAGCAGCCCCGGCAGACAGCCGGCCTCCAAGGCACCCCGCTCACCGGCACGCCGCGGCACCCAGGCGAGGCGGGCGCCGGTGGTCCGGGCGAGCCCGAGCACTGCCGACAGCGCGCCCGGCACCATGGCCAGCCGCTCACCGACGAGGATCACGCCACCGCCGTCGAGGGCGACCTCCCCGTTGTCGGCGACGGCGGCGAGCGCGGACGCCTCGCCGCCAGGTGCGGTGGGCAGCAGCCGCCCACCGACCTTCTGCAGCCCGCGGGTGGCCAGCGGTGCCACGGAGAAGACCCGCACCCCGTGCTTGCGGAACGCCTTGCGCAGCCGCAGGAAAACGATCGGGGACTCCTCCTCCGGCTCGAAGCCGGCGAGCACGACAGCGTTCGCCGCCTCGATGTCGGCGTAGGTGACGCCTGACCTGGCCGCGACCTCGGCCGCGAGGAAGTCGGCCTCCTCGACCGAGTGCGGACGGGCGCGGAAGTCGACGTCGTTGGTGCCGATGACCGCGCGCGCGAACTTGGAGTAGGCATACGCGTCCTCCGCGGTGAGCCTGCCGCCGGCCAGCACACCGACGTGGCCGTTGGCGGCCTCGATGCCGCGGGCAGCGACGACGAACGCCTCCGGCCACGAGGCCGGCCGCAGCTCACCGGTCTCGTCGTCGCGCACCAGAGGGTTCGTCAGCCGGTCGGCCTGACGGGCGTAGTGGAACGCGAACCTGCCCTTGTCGCAGTTCCACTCCTCGTTGACGGCGGGGTCGTCGCCGGCAAGCCGGCGGGTGACCTTGCCGCGGCGGTGGTCAGTGCGCAGCGCACACCCGGAGGCACAGTGCTCGCAGACGCTCGGTGTCGACACCAGGTCGAACGGGCGCGACCGGAAGCGGTACGCCGCACTCGTCAGGGCGCCGACCGGGCAGATCTGGATCGTGTTGCCCGAGAAGTAGGACTCGAAGGGCTCCTTCTCGTAGATCCCGACCTGCTGCAGGGCTCCGCGCTCGAGCATGTCGATGAAAGGGTCGCCGGCGATCTCCTGCTGGAACCGGGTGCAGCGGGCGCACAGGATGCAGCGCTCGCGGTCGAGCAGCACCTGGGCCGAGATGTTGACCGGCTTGGGGAAGGTGCGCTTCTGCTCGACGTACCGCGACTCGCCCCGGCCGTTGGACATCGCCTGGTTCTGCAGCGGGCACTCGCCGCCCTTGTCGCACACTGGGCAGTCGAGCGGATGGTTGATCAGCAGGAACTCCATGATCCCCTGCTGCGCCTTGTCGGCGACCGCCGAGGACACCTGCGTCCTGACGACCATCCCCTCGGTGACGGGGAGCGTGCAGGACGCCTGAGGCTTGGGGATCGGCCGACCGTTGCCGGCGTCCGGAACCTCGACGAGGCACTGCCGGCAGGCGCCGACGGGGTCGAGCAGCGGGTGGTCGCAGAACCGTGGGACCTGTACGCCGATCAGCTCCGCGGCGCGGATGACGAGTGTGCCCTCGGGGACGCTGACCTCGACGTCGTCGATGGTCAGCGTGACCAGCTTCTGCAGCGCAGCGTCCTGGCCACCAGCCCGGCTCTGCCCCTGACTTTGCACTGTCATGCCTGCGCTCCTGCGGTCGCGAACACGGTGGCGGCCTCGTGGTCGAACGGGCACTCGCGCTGCTCGAGGTGGGCGAGGTACTCGTCGCGGAAGTACTCGATCGACGAGGTGATCGGGCTGGTCGCACCGTCTCCGAGAGCGCAGAAGGCCCGGCCGAGGATGTTGTCGCACTGGTCGACCAGCAGCTCGAGGTCCTCCTCCGTCCCGCGTCCGCGCTCGAGACGTTGCAGCACCTGCACCAGCCACCAGGTGCCCTCACGGCACGGCGTGCACTTGCCGCACGACTCGTGTTTGTAGAACTCGGTCCACCTCAGGACCGCTCGCACCACGCAGGTGGTCTCGTCGAAGATCTGCAGAGCCTTGGTACCGAGCATCGACTTGGCCCCGGCCACCCCCTCGTAGTCGAGGGGCACATCGAGGTGCTCGTCGGTCAGGATCGGCGTCGAGGACCCTCCCGGTGTCCAGAACTTCAGCCGGTGACCAACGCGGACCCCTCCGGCGAGGTCGAGGAGCTCCCGCAGGGTGATCCCGAGCGGCGCTTCGTACTGCCCTGGGCGCTGCACATGACCAGACAGGGAGTACAGCGTCATCCCCTTGCTCTTCTCGGTGCCCATCGAGCCGAACCACTCGGCGCCGTTGTCGACGATGCAGGGCACCGAGGCGATCGTCTCGACGTTGTTGATCACCGTGGGCGCGGCGTACAGCCCGGCGACGGCGGGGAACGGTGGGCGCAGGCGCGGCTGGCCTCGCCGCCCTTCGAGTGAGTCCAGCAGTGCGGTCTCCTCACCGCAGATGTAGGCACCGGCGCCGGCGTGCACGACCACCTCGAGGTCGAAGCCGGACCCGAGGATGTCCTTGCCGCAGTAGCCGGCCAGGTAGGCCTCCTGCACCGCGCGCTGCAACCGGCGTACGACGTGCAGGACCTCACCGCGGACGTAGATGAAGGCGTGGTTGGCACGGATCGCGAACGCGGAGATGATCACGCCCTCCAGGAGCGTGTGCGGCGACGCCATCATCAGCGGGATGTCCTTGCAGGTGCCCGGCTCGGACTCGTCGGCGTTGACCACAAGATAGTGAGGCTTTCCGTCACCCTGCGGGATGAACCCCCACTTCATGCCGGTGGGGAACCCGGCGCCGCCGCGGCCACGAAGCCCTGAGTCCTTGACCAGGTCGATCAGCGAGTCCGGCGAGGCCTTCAGTGCCTTCTTCAGCGCGGCGTACCCGCCGCCGTCCTCGTAGGACTCCAGCGTCCAGGGCCTCTTCTGGTCCCAGTTGTCGGTCAGGACCGGCGTGAGCATCGCCGTCGGTCGGTCGGTCACCGTTCCCCCTTCCTGGAGTCGGTTGCCTCAGGCGCGCGCCAGCCGCGCTCGCGGGCGATCTCCAGACCGACCAACGACTCAGGTCCGGCCGCTGGGCCCTCGTCCGCCAGGTCGTCGGGGAAGCCCGCCAGAACGCGCTCCGCCTCGCGCCACGTGCAGATCAGAGGTCCACGCGTCGAGCGCACCTCTGCACCCGCGCGCAGCCCGTCGACCAGCTCGACCGCGCTCTCGAGTGTCATGTTGTCCATGAACTCCCAGTTGACCATCATCACCGGCGCGTAGTCGCAGGCGGCGTTGCACTCGACGTGCTCGAGCGTCACCTTCCCGTCCTCGGTGGTCTCGTCGTTGCCGACGTCGAGATGCTCCTTGAGCCGGGCGAAGATCGCGTCGCCGCCCATCACGGCGCACAGCGTGTTCGTGCAGACACCCACGTGGTAGTCACCGACCGGGCGGCGCTTGTACATGGTGTAGAAGGTGGCCACCGCAGACACCTCGGCCGCCGTCAGCTCGAGCATGTCCGCGCAGACCTGGATGCCCTCGGGGGTGACCTGCCCCTGAACGCTCTGCACCAGGTGCAGCATCGGCAGCAGCGCCGAGCGCGACTGCGGGTATCGGGCGACGATCCTCGCGAGCTCGTCGAGCGTCTCCTGGGCGAAGGCGTCGACGGCCGGCGGCTCTTTCGGTTGCGGTGAGGTCATCAGCGGTCCACTCCACCCATCACCGGGTCGATGCTGGCGATGGCCACGATCACGTCGGCGACCTGGCCGCCCTCGCTCATCACCGACGTGCACTGCAGGTTGACGAAGGACGGGTCTCGGAAGTGCGCCCGATAAGGACGCGTGCCGCCGTCGGAGACGAGGTGGCAGCTGATCTCGCCGCGCGGCGACTCAATGCTGGCGTACGCCTGGCCGACCGGCACCCGGAAACCCTCGGTGACGATCTTGAAGTGGTGGATCAGCGCTTCCATCGACTCGCCCATGATG
>JBOHDD010000041.1:0-2788 GCA_050699155.1 Nocardioidaceae bacterium | reverse complement strand
GATCACCGCGACCGGGATCACCGGCACCTTGGCCTCCAGCGCCATCCGCGCCAGCCCCGTCCGGCCCCGGTAGAGGCGACCGTCGTGGGAGCGCGTGCCCTCGGGGTAGATGCCGAACAGCCCGCCCTCGGACAGGATGCGCATACCGGTCCGGATCGCACCCTCACTGGCGCGGCCACCGGAGCGGTCGATCGGCACCTGGCCGGCCCCGGAGAAGAACGACCTCTGCAGCCACCCCTTCACACCCCGGCCGGTGAAGTACTCCGCCTTGGCCACGAAGGTGACCCGGCGCGGGATCGCCAGCGGCATGAACAGCCAGTCGGAGTACGACATGTGGTTGCTGGCGAGAATGGCCGGACCCTCCTCGGGGACGTACTCGGTCCCCTCGGCCCACGGCCGGAAGATCAGCTTGAGCACCGGGCCGATGACCATGAGCTTCAAGATCCAGTAGAACACCCATCCTCCCTTCCGGCGCACAGTAGGATCACGCACGTACGGGGTAATCATGCCGCACCGGGGCGGTCAGGACATCCGGTCCCGCCGCACACACTCTCGACCCCGGTCACGGGATGGACGGCACTCGACCCCGCCCCACCGGCGTGCAACGATGCGAACTAGCAGTCCCTGCTGCGTGTCCGATGGAGGAGCAGTGTCGGTCCAGGTCCATGCCCGCCCCTATGCCGCGGACGGCGGACGGGTGGGGGTGCTGCTGAGCCACGGGTTCACCGGGTCACCGGCCTCGGTGCGGCCCTGGGGCGAGTTCCTGGCTACCCACGGTTACACCGTGCGGGCGCCCCGGCTGCCGGGGCACGGCACCACCTGGCGGGAGATGAACCGCTGCCGGTGGCAGGACTGGTACGCCGAGGTGCACGACGCGTTCGACCAGCTGCGCAGCCGCTGTGACCAGGTGGTGGTCGGCGGGCTGTCGATGGGGGGCTGTCTCGCGCTGCGGCTGGCCGAGGAGCGGGGCCGCGACGTGGCCGGGGTGATGGTGGTCAACCCGGCGTTGGCCAGCGAGAACAGGCAGCTGCGCGCGGTGCCGGTGCTGAAGTGGCTGGTGGCGTCCCGCCCGGGGATCGGCAACGACGTCAAGAAGACCGGTGTCGACGAACCCGGCTACGACCGCGTCCCGCTGAAGGCACTGCACGCGATGATGCGGATGTGGAGGGCCACCCGCGAGGACCTGCCCAAGGTGACCCAGCCGCTGCTGCTGTTCCGCTCCGCGGAGGACCACGTCGTCGAGCCGCTGTCGGGCCGGATCATCCTGCAACGGGTGTCCTCGCGTGACATGAGCGAGCAGGTCCTGGAGAACAGCTACCACGTGGCCACGCTCGACAACGACGCGCCGGCGTTGTTCGAGGAGTCGCTGAAGTTCGTCTGCCGGGTCACCGGGACCGACGACCAGGGGCGGGTGATGCCCTGATGCGCAGCAACGGTCTCACCGCCAACGACTACGCCCCGCTCGCCGAGCTCGACCGTTCGGTGGCCGCCGACGCCCTGCTGGCTCTGCGGGAGGCAGGGGTCGCGGCGTACGCCGTGCTCGCCGAGGACGACCGGCCGCACCGCGCGACGCTGTTCGCCGACCGGGCGGCGCTGACACGGGCCCGCGCGGTGGTGCACACGCTCGCCCCGGAGGCACGCACGATCGAGCACGAGCAGGTCGACGAGGCCGCCTGGGAGCAGATCGTGGCGGGCTACTCCGCGACCGCCTCCGAGCCGGACGAGCCCGGCCAGTCCGCAGACCTCTACCGGTCACGCGCGCCGGAGCCGCATCCGCTGGTCCGCGACGATGAGGACCACTTCGTCCCGGAGCCTCCTCCCCCTCCACCCGACATCGACCTGATCAGCAGGCTGGCGTGGGCCGGTGTGTTCGGCGGCCCGATCCTGCTGCTGGTGGCCACCCTGCTGACCTGGGTGCCACCGCGGGCCGTCGTGCTGGTGTGCGTGCTCGGCTTCGTCGGCGGCATCGTCACGCTGGTGCTGCGGATGAAGGACGGTCCGCCGGACGACCCCGACAACGGCGCGGTCGTCTGAGAGCGGTGACCTGAGGCGTCTCTCCGTACGGCCGGGCTTGCCGCGGACGGCCCGTCGGCCTTGGCTACGCTGCCTGCGGATCATCGAGCGTCCGAACCGACGAGGAGGCACGGGTGCAGGTCACCGACACCGTGGAGATCACCGGACACCTGATGGACAGCGGCATCCTGTCGCGGGTGCTCGACGACATCCGCGACTACGGCGGCGACTACACGATGGACGAGTTCAACGTCGGCCATGACGCCCTGGACCCTTCGCACGCCAAGATCACCGTGGCCGCCGACGACGACGAGGCGCTGCAGCGGCTGCTGATGCGGCTGCAGACACACGGGGTCAACCTGGTCGACCCCGGCGAGGCGGTCACCGAGCACGCCGAGGTCGACGGTGTGTTCCCGGACGGGTTCTACTCCACCACCAACCTCGCGACGCACGTTCGGGTCGGGTCGCGGTGGGTGACGGTGCAGAACCCCGAGATGGACTGCGGTCTCGTCGTGGACGGCGAGGGCCCGACCCTTCGGGTGCGGACCGTCCCGATGGCCGACGTCGAGGCGGGGATGCGGATCGTCTGCGGTGCCGCCGGCCTGCGGGTGACACCGCTGGTCCCGCGCAAGGAGGACGCCGGGTCGTTCGGGTTCATGGAGTCCCAGGTGTCCTCGGAGAAGCCGCAGACCGTGCTGGTGCGTCAGGTCGCCGAAGGCATGCGTGCGGCGAAGGCCAACGGCCAGAAGGTGTTGTGGGTCGGCGGCCCCGGCGT
>JBOHDD010000040.1:0-4759 GCA_050699155.1 Nocardioidaceae bacterium | reverse complement strand
CGCGATCACCGGCCGGGAGCTCGCGGCACTCGGCGTCACCTGGGACTTCGCGCCGGTCGCCGACGTCAACGTCAACCCGCAGAACCCCGTCATCGGGGTGCGCTCCTACAGCGAGGACCCCGGCCTGGCCGCCGACCTCGCCGCCGCACAGGTGCGCGGCTACCAGGGTGCCGACATCGCCGCGGCCGCCAAGCACTTCCCGGGTCACGGCGACACCGCCACCGACAGCCACACCGGCCTGCCCGTGATCACGCATACCCGCGAGCAGTGGGTGCAGATCGACCGGCCGCCGTTCCAGGCCGCGATCGACGCCGGCGTCAAGGCGATCATGACCGCGCACATCGTCGTACCCGCGCTGGACGCCTCGGAGGACCCCGCGACCCTGTCCCGTCCGATCCTGACCGGCATCCTGCGGCAGGAGATGGGGTACGACGGCGTGATCATCACCGACGCGCTCGGGATGGAGGGCGTCCGCGAGAAGTACGGCGACGACCGCGTCCCGGTGCTCGCCCTGAAGGCCGGCGTGGACATCCTGCTGATGCCACCGAAGTTCGAGCTGGCCTACACCTCCGTACTCGAAGCCGTGCGCAGCGGTGAGATCAGCCAGCGGCGGATCGACGCGTCGGTTCGCCGGGTGCTGCAGCTGAAGTGGGACCTCGGCCTGGTGGGCGACCCCTACGTCGACGTCGACGACGTGCCGCAGAAGGTCGGTACGCCGGAGCACTACGCCGCCGCGCAGCAGCTCACCGACCGCACCACGACACTGGTGAAGAACGACGACGGCCTGCTGCCGCTGGACCCGACGTCGAGCCAGAGCGTCCTGGTGACCGGATGGGGTGTCGGCACGACCGCCACGCTCGCGGACAAGATGAGCGAGCGCGGCGCCGACGCGCAGGCACTCGAGACCGGGGCCAACCCGTCCGACGAACAGATCGCGGCCGCCGTGGCAGCGGCCAGGACGCGCGACCTGACCGTGGTCGTCACCAACCGTGCCTGGCTCGACGCCAACGCCCAGCAGCGCAGGCTGGTGCAGGAGCTGATCGCCACCGGCAAGCCGGTGGTGGCGGTCGCGGCGCGCGACCCCTACGACATCGCGCACTTCCCGACCGTCCCGGCCTACCTGGCGACGTACAGCTACACCGGGGTCTCCCTGGAGTCGGTGGTGCGGGCGATGTACGGCGAGACCACGCCCCAGGGCAGGTTGCCGGTCACCATCCCGACGGCCGACGACCCCGACACCGCGCTCTACCCCTTCGGCCACGGGCTCGGCTACTGAGCCAGGTCGACGAAGCGACAACCGCAGGAGCCGAGATGGACCGACGTACGTTCCTGAAGTCGACGGCCGCCGTCACCGGGACGGCCGCACTGCCGCTCGCGGCACTCTCGACGGCCGAGGCGGTGACAGTCGGCCCGGCCGGGCGCACCGGAGGGCGAGTGCGTACAGGGTTCGAGACGATGGCCGACGACCGGTACGCCCTCCTGCGCGGCCAGCGGGTCGGCCTGATCTCCAACCCCACCGGCGTCGTCCAGGACCTGCGGCACGAAGTGGACGCGATGGTGGCCTCCGGTGAGGTCGACCTCGTCGCGGCCTTCGGCCCCGAGCACGGGTTCCGCGGCAGCGCGCAGGCCGGCGGCTCGGAGGGCAGCTACACCGACCCGCGCACCGGCGTACCCGTCTACGACACGTACGGCAAGGGACCGAGTGAGATCGCGGGCTTCCTCCGCGACGCCGGGGTCGACACCGTGATGTTCGACATCCAGGACGTCGGCGCGCGCTTCTACACCTACATCTGGACGATGTACGACTGCATGGTCGCCGCCTCGTCGGCAGGGGTGCGCTTCCTGGTCCTCGACCGACCCAACCCGACGAGCGGCGAGGACGCCTACGGGCCGGTGTTGCACCCGGAGTTCTCGACGTTCGTCGGCCGCAAGCCGATCGCCCAGCAGCACGGTATGACGGTCGGCGAGCTGGCCGGGTTGTTCAACGCGGAGTTCCTCCCCGAGGACGACACGGCCGCCGGGCCGGTCGACCTCGTCGTCTCCCGGATGGACGGCTGGGACCGGCCGATGTTCCACGAGGAGGCGGCCGTGCCCTGGGTGATGCCGTCGCCGAACATGCCGACCGTCGACACCGCCGTCGTCTATCCCGGCACCTGCCTGTTCGAGGCCACCAACCTGTCCGAGGGCAGGGGCACGACCCGGCCGTTCGAGCTGATCGGTGCGCCGTACGTCGACTACCGCTGGTCGACGGCGATGCAGGAGCAGGAGCTACCCGGCGTGCACTTCCGGGAGGCCTACTTCACCCCGTCCTTCTCCAAGCACCAGGGCACGAGCTGCGGTGCGGTCCAGGTGCATGTCTTCGACCGCGGGCGGTTCGAGGCCATCCGCACCGCGATCGCGATGATCGTGACAGCCAAGCGGATGTACCCGTCCGACTTCGCGTGGCGCGAGTCCGGTCCGCCGTACTGGATCGACAGGCTCACCGGCTCCGAGCAGGTCCGGCACGCCATCGACGGGGGCGCCGACGCCGACGAGGTGGTGGCCGGCTGGCAGGGCGAGCTGCGCGAGTTCCGCCGTTCCCGGCGGCGCTACCTGCTCTACCCGGCCGAGCAGGCCGGTATCCGGACAGAGGCAGGCTGAGCACCGTGCGGACGAGGATGCGGAGACGTCCGGTGGTGTTCGCGCTGACGATGTTGATGGTCGCCACTCCGGCGGCGGCACAGGAGGAGCAGACCCCGGCGATGGCGCACGAACGCGACGAGGCGCGGGCGAAGATCGTCCGGGAACAGACCGAAGGGGCAGCCCGATCCGCGGCCCAATCCGCAGGCCGGTCCGCCGCGGCGCCGACATCGGCGGAGACCTCGGCCGCCGACCTGCAGTTCGCCCATCCCGCACGCACGCTGCGGTACGGCAGCCCGCGGCAGGCACACCTGGTGGGCGAGCACCTCGCCGAGCTCCCCGCCGACCTGCGTGGCTACCTGGGGCCGTCACCGACCCATCCGATGTACGCCGGTGGTGTCGCGCTGGCCGCGCGCGCGGGTGTGATCGCGGTGCACGAGGCCGCCGGCCACGCGTTTCGCTACGCCGACCCGCAGACCGAACTGCCGCCCGGCGAGCAGGTCCCCGCCGCGAAGGACACGATCTTCGACCTGGCCTCGCTGACCAAGACGTTCACGACGATCGCGCTGATGCAGCAGGTGGAGAGCGGCCGCGTCGAGCTCGACGCCCCCGTCGCGTCGTACCTGCCCGCCTTCGCGCAGAACGGCAAGGCAGCGGTCACGGTACGGCAGCTGCTCACCCACACGGGTGGGCTGCCGGCCTGGGAGGCGTTGTACAGCAAGTACGACACGGTGCAGGCGCGGCTCGACGCCGTACTCGCGGTTGAGCCGGAGACACCTGCGGGCACGGCCTACGAGTACTCCGACCTCGGCATGATCACGTTGGGGCTGCTGGTCGAGGAGGTCACCGGCCGCAGGCTGGACCAGGTCATCGAGGACCGGATCACCAGGCCTCTGGGGATGGACGAGACGATGTTCAACCCGCCGGCGTCGCTGCGGGACCGGGTCGCCGCGACGGAGGCGGAGCCCTGGGCCGGCCGCCCGATGATCCGCGGTGAGGTACACGACGAGAACGCCTGGTCGCTCGGTGGTGTCGCCGGTCATGCCGGACTGTTCTCCACCGGGCACGACCTTGCCGTGCTCGCGCAGACCCTGCTCAACGGCGGGAGCTACGGCGCGACGCGGATCCTGGAGCCCGACACGGTGCGGGCGATGCTCGTCAACGAGAACACCGAGTTCCCCGGTGACTCCCACGGGCTCGGGTTCGAGCTCGACCAGCGCTGGTACATGGATGGGATGTCGTCGCCGGTGACGTTCGGCCACACCGGCTACACCGGCACGTCCCTGGTCGTGGACCCCCTGAGCGACTCCTTCGTCGTCCTGCTCACCAACCGGGTGCACCCGACGCGCGACTGGGGCAGCAACAACCCGTCGCGGCGCGCCGTCGCCCGCGACCTGGCCCGCGCGATCGCCGTACACCCCGTCGAGGGCTCCACCGCATTCTTCTCCGGGTTGGGGGACGACCGAACGCCGACGCTGACCCTGCCGTTGACCGCGGGCACAGGCGGTACGGCACGGGTGCGGTTCGGGCTCTGGTACGACACCGAGGCCGGCTACGACGTCGCCCGGTTCGAGGCCTCCTCCGACGGCGGCCAGACCTGGGAACCGGTGCCGTTCAGCATGCGCAACGGCGGAGAGCACACGACCACCGACGGCACGGTGTCCGGCTGGGGCGGCCGCCGCTGGTACACCGCGGAGGCCGACGTGCCGATGCCCGCCGGCGAGGAGGTGCTGCTGCGGTGGAGCTACGCCAACGACGGCAACTACCAGGGGCGTGGGGTGTACGTCGACGCGGTGCGCGTCGACGGCCCCGACGGTCCGGTCTTCGACGACTCGCAGCCCGGGGGGATGGAGCGGTTCCAGCCGTCCGGCTGGGTCCTCAGCCACGACTGAGCGCTGACCGGCGCAGGGCAAGGCGGGCGGCGCCCGCGGACGCGTCCTCGACCGTGTGTGCGTCGGTGAGCCCGCGTTCCGCGAGACCACGGCAGACACCGTCGCGTACCGGGCCGGGTGAGCTGAGCAGGGCACCGCCGAGCACCACCGGATCGCCGGTTCCCCGACGTACGGCGTCGAGCGACCTCAGCAGCCCCGAGACACCGCGCGCCACGATGTCTGCGGCGGTCGGGTCGCCGGCGGTCGCC
>JBOHDD010000039.1:0-6671 GCA_050699155.1 Nocardioidaceae bacterium | reverse complement strand
GGTGGAGCGTGGGCGGCGGTGCCTGCGTCACCAGCTCGACCGGGCCGGCGACGACACGGCGCACCAGCTCGCTCGCGTCCGCGCGCTGTCCCCGCTGGCGACCCTGGAGCGCGGGTATGCCGTCCTGCAGACCGGCGACGCCCGGGTGGTGCGTAGGCCGGAGGACGTAGCCGTCGGCGACCCCCTCACCGCCCGGGTCGCTCGCGGAAGTCTCGCTCTGACCGTCGACGGGGTCGACATCGACGAGGAGGCCGAGTCGTGACGTCGTCGGAGCAAGCCGTCTCCGCACCACAGCTCGAGCCGCTCCTGGAGGCCGCCGTCCTGCCGGGCCACGACCTCGACGACGAGGCCCTGCTGCGCTCGGTGCACTTCGACGGCCACGACCTGGCCGGCCGCACGGCCCGCCTCGTCGACCTCGAGGGCTGCCGGCTCGACCGGGTCACCCTCGCCGGCAGGCGGCTCGGCAAGATCACGATCTCAGACTGTTTCCTCGACGGGTGCGACCTCGCCAACACCCACCTCACCGAGGCCTCGATGTTCCGCACGGTGCTGCACCAGACCCGGCTGACGGGGTGGGACGTGTCCGGCGGGGTCCTGCGGCACGTCCGCTTCGAAGGCTGCTCCGGCACGCTGGCGTCCCTGCGGTTCAGCAGGCTCGAGCACGTCGAGTTCGTCGGCTGTGCACTCGCGCAGGCCGACTTCCACGGTGCCGACCTGCGGGGTGCTCGCTTCGAGGACTGTGACCTGACGGGTGCACAGTTCTCGCACGCGCGGATGGAGGGCACCCGGCTGTCCTCCTGCAGGCTCGACGGGATCCGCGGCGCGTCCGGTCTCGTCGGCTGCACGATCGCGGCACGCGACGTGCTCGCGCTGACCTACACCCTGGCCGAGGCACTCGACATCACGGTCACCGCGGACGAGTAGGGTCGCCTGCATGCCGGAAGCCTCCCCCGCCGAGCAGGACGACGAGCTCACCTACGAACACGCGCGTGACGAGCTGGTCGAGACCGTGCGCCGCCTCGAGGCCGGAGGCACCACTCTGGAGGAGTCCCTGGCCCTGTGGCAGCGTGGTGAGCACCTGGCGGCGGTCTGCCAGCGCTGGCTCGACGGCGCCCGGGCCAGGCTCGAGGCGGTGCAGCAGTCCGAGTCTCCGGCGGCGTCAGGAGAGTGAAGCCGCGAAGGTGACCAACACGTCGGTGGGTGCCGTTCCCACCACGACCGTGATCACCTCGCCGACCCGGCGGACCAGCGCGCTGTCGGTCTCTCCCGTGTAGAGCCGCCAGGGCCTGCCGTCGACCGTCAACGCGCCCTGCGGCGACAGCTTGCCCAGATGGCGCCTGGCAAGTGCCTCGGGCTCGATGTCTGTCTGCTCGAGACCGACGTACTCCTGCGACGGGGTGAGGAAACCCAGGTGCCACCGCACGCTGCCACCGGTCTCCTCGAGCTCGACACTTGTCGATACCCAGCCTGAGTCGAGTCCACGGGGCGCGACCACCGGGTAGTCGGCCAGGTCGCGCGCGCTCGCCAGCTGACCCGAGTAGTCGACGGGCCGCGACTCACGCACGGGCTCGTCGGTGCCCATCGAGCCGATGAACCAGATCACGCCGATGATGAGTACCAACAGGAGCATCGAGCGGGCCATGTCACCCAGGCTCTGCTCGGAGAAGCTCTTCCGCTGCCGGCCGATCTGTCCGCTCACCCTGCCATTGTCTCGTGCGCCCTCACGCCGGGTATGCCCGGACCTCGGTGGCCTTGACCGCCACCCACACCGGGGAACCCACGTCCAGCTCGAGGTCGGCCACCGCTGCGGTCGTCACGTCGGCAAGCACCGAGAGCGGAGCCTCCACCTGCACCCGCACCGTGTCGGCGTGCTGCTCGAGGTGCTGCACCCGGCCCTGCCAGACGTTGCGCGCGGAACCGTCCGGCCGAGTCCGGTGCAGCGCGACCGCGGCCGGGGGGAACGCCACGAACGCCGGTCCGCGGACCGGTTCGGACACGGTGACCTGCGCCTCGTCGACCCGGACCGTGTGCTCCGAGCCCTCACCTCGGTAGAGGTTCAGGCCCACGAGCCGGGCGACGTACTCGGTGCGCGGTGCCCGCGCCACCTCCGACGGCGTGCCCTGCTGCACGACACGACCGTCCTCGACCACCACGAGTCGGTCGGCGAGCACCATCGCATCCAGCGCGTCGTGCGTCACCAGCAGGACGCATCCGTCGTAGTCGGCGAGGTGTCGTCGCAGTGCCGCCCGGACGTCGAGCCGGGTGCCGGCGTCCAGGGCCGCCAGCGGCTCGTCCAGAAGCAGCAAGGCGGGGTCGGTCGCAAGCGCCCTCGCCAGCGCCACCCGCTGCGCCTGGCCGCCCGACAGGGCCGAGGGCCGTGACCGCGCCTGCGCTGCGACCCCCATCCGCTGCAGCCAGCCGAGCGCGCGCTCCTGCGCCGTACGACGGGAGACACCGCGTGCACGCAGTCCGAAGGCGACGTTGTCGAGCGCGCTCAGATGCGGGAAGAGCAGGTAGTCCTGGAACACCATCGCGATCCGGCGCGCCTCGGTCGGCACCCGCACTCCAGAACCGGGGTCCTCCAGCACCACACCCGCGAGCCGCACGCGACCGGCCGCCGCTGGCACCAGGCCGGCGAGGGTCTGCAGAGCCGACGACTTCCCCGAGCCGTTCGGTCCGAGCAGCGCCACGACCTCACCGGGTCGCGCGTCGAGCGCGAGCAAGAGGTGGAAGCTCCCACGCCGTACGTCGATGTCCGCACGCAGGCCCACGTCAGACCCCAGCGCGTACGACGTCACGACAACCCACCCCGCACCCAGCGGTCCCGCAGGCTGGCGAGTACCAGCACGGAGACCACCAGCAGGACCAGGGACAGCACGATCGCGGTCGCCGGCGCCGACTGGAGCCGTAGGTACACCAGGATCGGCATCGTGGTGGTGACACCGGGGAAGCTGCCCGCGAAGGTGATGGTCGCGCCGAACTCCCCCAGGGCACGCGCGAAGCACAGGACCCCACCGGCCACGACACCTGGGGCGACCAGCGGCAGCGTGACACGACGGAAGACGGTCAGCCGGGACGCACCGAGCGTGGCCGCCGCCACCTCGTAGCGCCGGTCCGCACCCAGCAACGAGCCCTCGACCGCGATCACCAGGAACGGCATCGCAACGAACGCCTCGGCGAGCACCACGGCAGCCGTCGTGAACGGGACGGTGATCCCGAACCACGCGTCGAGCCGCTCCCCCACCAGGCCGCTGCGCCCCAGCAGCATCAGCAGTGCGACACCACCGACCACCGGCGGGAGCACCAGCGGGACCGTCACCAGGGCACGCACCAGCCGCTTGCCCGGTAGGTCGGTGCGGGCGAGCACCCATGCGAGCGGCACACCCAGCAGGACGCACACAGCGGTCGCGAGCGTCGCGGTGACCAAGGACAGGCGCAACGCGTCCAGCACCTCGGGACCTGCGAGCTGGCCGGGCAGCGCGGACCACGGTGCACGCAGCACCAGCGCGACGAGTGGCAGCACCAGGAACCCGAGACCCAGCACCGCGGGCACCACCAGCAGCAACGGCGGCCGCGCGTGCCTCGACCCGCCTGTCGTGGCGGCGACCCGCTCAGGGGAGCCCGAAGCCGGCATCGTCGAGCGCCTCCCGTCCCTGCGCCGACCGCACGAACCCCACGAACGCCTGGGCGGCCGGTGGGTTCGGGGCATCGGCAAGGTCGACGATCGGGTAGTCGTTGACCACGTCCGCGGACTCCGGGAAGTCGATGCCACGCACCCTCCCGCCGGCCGCGCGCACGTCCGTGCGGTAGACCAGCCCCGCGTCGACCTCGCCGAGCTCGACCTTGGTGAGCACCGCCTTCACCTCCTGCTCGAGGGTGTCGGGGCGAGCTGTCACCCCTGCGGCGGAGAAGGCCTGCTCCGCGGCCGCTCCGCAGGGCACCTCGGGTGCGCAGACGGCGAGAGCGAGGTCGGCGTCGGCCAGGTCGCCCAGACCCTGCACGTCGCCGGGGTTTCCCGGTGGTACGGCGATCTGCAGCCGGTTGCGGGCGAACACGACCGGTCGCCCGGCGGCCGCGTCGGCCCGGACGACCTGCGTCATCGTCTCCGGGCTGGCGGAGGCGAACACGTCGGCCGGCGCCCCGGCAAGCACCTGCGGCCCGAGACTGGAGCTGCCGCCGAAGCTGAACGTGACCGAGACACCAGGATGCGCGTCTTCGAACGCGCGGCCGACCCGCGTGAACGCCTCCGTCAGCGAGGAGGCGGCGAAGACGACGACGTCCCCCGACACCCCTCCGCCCTGCCTGCTGCCGTCGGCCCCGCCTGCGCCGGCGGGGCCCAAGGCCGAACCCGCGCCGCACCCGGGGAGCAGAGCTGCCAGCACCACCGCGAGCAGCGCGGCCGCGCGACGCGGGGGCGGCACCCGGTGTGTCGAGGGCCTCCTCATCGTGACTCCGGCAGCTCGACGACGACGTGTGTGGACTTCACCGCGGCGACCGCGACCGTTCCCGGTGCGAGCTCCAGCTCGTCCGCGGCCTCGCGGCTCATCAGCGAGACCACCCGGAACGGACCGGCCTGCATCTCCACCTGTGCCATCACGGTGTCCCTGACCACCTTGGTGACCACGCCTCGGAATCGGTTGCGCGCCGACTGGCCGACCACGACCCCCGTGTCGGGTGAGTCCGCCAGCTCCTGGGCCAGCCGGGCGAGCTCGGCACCGTCGACAGCGAGCCTCCCGTTGTCGGACGTGACGGTGGCCAGCCTGCCCTGGTCTGCCCAGCGGCGCACGGTGTCGTCGCTGACGCCCAGCAGCTCAGCGGCCTCACTGATCCGTAAATACGGCATGTTCTGCATCATAGGCCCGCATCTGCGGATCGGTAGACGCCTCCGTTACGATCTCGGCATCCGAACAAGTGAGGGGGCGCCATGTCGCAGAGCGCACCGGTCCGGTCCGACTTCGAGGCTGCGGCGCAGGCTCCGGACCGCAACCTGGCGATGGAGCTGGTGAGAGTCACCGAGGCAGCCGCGATGGCCGCCGGACGCTGGGTCGGTCGCGGGGACAAGAACGGCGCCGACGCCGTGGCCGTCAACGCCATGCGCGCGCTGATCGGCACCGTCGGCATGGACGGGGTCGTGGTGATCGGCGAGGGCGAGAAGGACAACGCCCCGATGCTCTTCAACGGCGAGCACGTCGGGGACGGCCGGGGTCCCGAGTGCGACGTCGCCGTGGACCCCATCGACGGCACCACGTTGTGCGCCAAGGGCATGAACAACGCGATCTCGGTGCTGGCCTGCGCGCCACGCGGCGCGATGTACGACCCGTCCGCGGTGTTCTACATGGAGAAGCTCGTGACCGGTCCCGACGCAGCCGACGTCGTCGACATCCGGCTACCGGTCGCCGAGAACATCCGGCGTACGGCGGCCGCGAAGGGCAGCACCCCCGACGACGTCACCGTGGTCATCCTCGACCGGCCACGGCACCAGCAGATCGTGCAGGAGGTGCGGGACACCGGCGCGCGGATCAAGTTCATCACCGACGGCGACGTGGCCGGCGCGATCATGGCCGCCCGGGCCGACACCGGGGTCGACCTCCTGATGGGTGTCGGCGGTACGCCGGAGGGCATCATCACCGCCTGCGCGATGAAGGCACTGGGCGGCGTGATCCAGGGTCGGCTCTGGCCGAAGGACGACGACGAGCGGCAGAAGGCGGTCGACGCCGGGCACAACCTGGACGACGTGCTCAGGACCGAGGACCTGGTGTCCGGGGACGACGTGTTCTTCGTCGCGACCGGAATCACCGACGGCGAGCTGATGCGCGGTGTGCACTACCGCGCCGGGGGCGCCACCACGCACTCGCTCGTGATGCGCTCCCGCAGCGGCACCATCCGCAGCATCTTCAGCGAGCACCGGCTGTCCAAGCTGCGCTCCTACTCCGCGATCGACTTCGAGCACGCCGGCTGAGGGGCCGATGACCTCACCCGGCTCGGTCCTCGTCGCAGGGGAGTCCCTCGTCGACGTCGTCATCGGCCCGGACGGGGAGGTGATCGAGGTCGCTCCCGGCGGCGCCCCGCTGAACATCGCCGTCGGCCTGGCGCGCCTCGGGGTCATCACCCGGTTGCTGACCACCTTCGGTGAGGACGAGCACGGCGACCGGGTCGCCCGGCACCTGTCGGCCTCCGGCGTCGAGGTGCATCCGGGGTCTCGTGTCCGCGCGGCGACGTCGGTGGCGAGGGCGCTGCTCGACCGGCGGCACCAGGCGACCTACGAGTTCGAGCTGTCCTGGGACCCGCCGGACGCTGTGCTGCCCACGGACTGCCAAGCGGTCCATGTCGGCTCGTTGGGGACGGTGACCGAGCCGGGTGCGGCCCGGATGCGGCAGCTGGCGGCCCGGGCGAGAGCCGCCGGGGTCGTCGTCAGCTATGACCCCAACGTGCGACCGGCCGTGCTCACCGACGTACCCGATCCCTGGCAGGACGTACGCCGGCACGCCGCCGGCGCGGGGGTGGTCAAGCTGAGCGACCAGGATGCCGAGCATCTGCAGCCCGGGCGGCCCCTCGACGACGTCCTCGACGACCTGCTGCGTGGGGAGCAGACCCTGCTGGCGGTCGTGACCAGGGGGGAGCAGGGCATCCGCCTGGCCACGCCGGCCGACCGCGTGGACGTGCCCGCACCG
>JBOHDD010000038.1:0-5053 GCA_050699155.1 Nocardioidaceae bacterium | reverse complement strand
GCGCGGACACATGCCGCCGAGACGGTTGTACATTGCCTTCTCGGCCTTCGTCTTCCCGCCGCGCTCGACGGTGATCGCGCCGCTGGCCCTCACCGAGGGGACGTTGAACGAATACGCGTTGGGCGAGCCGATGTGCGGCTTCCCGAGCCGGCTGAAGAGGATGCGAAGCATCGCGTTGGCGTCGGTGGCGGTGCCGACAGTTGATCGGGGGTTGGCACCCATCCGCTCCTGGTCGACGAGGATCGCGGTCGTCAGCCCTTCCAGCACGTCGACCTCGGGCCGGGCCAGCGTCGGCATGAAGCCCTGCACGAACGCGCTGTAGGTCTCGTTGATCATCCGCTGCGACTCCGCGGCGATCGTGCCGAACACCAGCGAGCTCTTGCCCGAACCGGAGATGCCGGTGAACACCGTCAGCCGGCGCTTCGGGATCTCGATGCTGACGTCCTTGAGGTTGTTCACCCGCGCGCCCTGCACGCGGATCCGGTCGTGGCTGTCGGCGGCGTGCTGTGCAGGCGCCCTGGTGTCCGTCTTCGTGGCCTTGCTCATCGTGTCTCCTTCAGTGACGCGCGCCGCCTTCGCGGCAACATACCTAGACCAGCCAGGTGCCGTCGCGCATGAGCGCGCGGCCCGCAATCTCGTTCGCCTCGCGCCAAGCCTGCACTCGGACCGGTCGCAGCACGAGGAACACGTAGCCCGTGCTGCCTCGCGGGTCCCAGTCGGCCTGCGCGACGTAGGCCTCACCGAGCGCATCGTCGGCCGCGACGTCGACCCGCTTCTCGAGGACGGCGTCGATCATCACCACGTCGCGGGTTGGCCCGACGGCCAGCCGAGCCTGGCCGGACGCGTGCAGGTTGCGTGCGGTGACCGAGGACCCGTCGGCGGCGATCACCAGGCGCTCGTCCACCCAGGCCAGCGACACTGGGACGAGGTGCGGAGCACCCGCGGCCGAGGCCGTGGCGACCCACACGTCGATCGCCTCTGTCGCCAGCATCGACAGCGTGTCGGCCTTACGGGTCGCACGGTTGCGGGGCTCGGCCGCCAGCCCGCTCAGCGCTGCTCCTGGATGCGGATCAGGTTGCCGGCGGGGTCGCGGAAGGCGCAGTCGCGGGCGCCCCACGGCTGCTCGGTCGGCTCCTGGACGACCTCGGCGTCGCCGGCCTGCAGCCTCTCGAAGGCGCCGTCGAGGTCCTTGGTGGCCAGCAGGATCCAGCCGTAGGTGCCCTTGGCCATCATCTCAGCGATGGTACGGCGCTCGTCGTCGGTGATGCCGGGATCGGTGGCCGGCGGCGCCAGGAGGATGGACGTGCCGGGCTGGTCGGCTGGGCCGACGGTGGTCCAACGCATCGTGCCGCTTCCGACGTCGTTGCGGACCTCGAAGCCGAGGGTGTCGCGGTAGAAGGCCAGGGAGGCGTCCGGGTCGCCGTGCGGGAGGAAGGTCGTGTGAATGGTGATGTCCATGGCCATCACGCTAGCTGCGGCTCGAGGGTCGGCGCTTCTCGATTCCTGACCGGTCTGGTCACCTGCTTCGCCAGGCACGGCGGCATCCCCGCCATCCCCCGCGCCGCGCGGCGCCGGTAGGTGCTGGGCGGCATACCGACCAGCTCGGTGAAGCGGGTGCTGAAGGTGCCCAGCGACGCGCAGCCGACCGCGAAGCAGACCTCGGTGACGCTGAGGTCGCCCCGGTGCAGCAGCGCCATCGCTCGCTCGATGCGCCGCGTCATCAGATAGGAGTACGGCGACTCGCCGTACGCGCGCCGGAACTGGCGGCTGAGGTGCCCGGCCGACATGTGCGCGCCGCGGGCCAGGGCCTCCACGTCCAACGGCTGCGCGTACTCCCGATCGATCCGGTCGCGCACACGGCGCAGCCTCGCAAGGTCGCGCAGATGCTGCGCCGAGACGGGGCTGCTGGTCACATGCGAGATCGTGCCACGTCGCACCGGGGTTGCCTAGCGCCGCTGGCACGAAGCCGTCGTCACCGGCCCGCCGCCGAGCCCCGTAACACCCGGTTACGTGGCGCGTGGGGGCCTTCCGAGGCTCATACGCCTTGGGAAGGCCTCAGAACACCCGGTTACAGGGCGCGTGGGGCCGACGGAGCGGCGCTGTTCAGAGTAGGTCGAACTCGTTGACCTTCGAGTCCGCCATGAGCACCAGGGGCGCGATGCACGACCCTCGTGCGACGACAGCCCCGACCACCCGGATGATGAGCGGGTGCACCCCCGCCACCCAGCAGCGACGGTCGGCGCGTTGCTGACGGCGCTGGTCGTGGGTGGCCTGGTGGCGGTGCAGTCACACGCCAACGGGCAGCTCGCCGTCGAGCTCGGTGCTGGGTTGCTCGGTGCCACGGGCGCTGCCGTCGTCAGCTTCGGCATCGGCCTGCTGCTGCTCTGCCTGCTGTGCGCCGCGTTCCCCCGTGCTCGACGCGGCCTGTACCGGGTGGTCGACGCAGCGCGCAGCGGCCGGTTGCGCCCTTGGCAGCTGATCGGCGGCATGTCGGGTGCTCTGCTGGTGGTGTCGCAGGGGTTCACGGTAGCCACGATCGGCGTCGCCCTGTTCACGGTGGCCGTGGTGGCCGGCCAGACCAGCAGCGCCCTGCTCGCAGACAAGGTCGGTGCGGGTCCCGCCGGTCCCGCCCCGATCACCCTCGGTCGTGGCATCGGCGCTGCCCTTGCCGTGGCCGCCGTGGCCCTCGCGGTCTCGGGACGGCTGCAGGGTGCCGCCGCGCTGGCACCGGCGGCTCTGGCCCTGACAGCCCTTCCGCTGCTGGCCGGTGCCGGAGCCGCCTGGCAGCAGGCCGTGAACGGCCAGGTGTCGGTGGTGGGTGGTCCGTTCGCCGCTGCCTGGCTCAACTTCTTCGTCGGTGCGACGGCCCTCACCGTGCTGGTGGCGGTCGGTGCCGGTGTGGTGGCGCCCGGCGACATCGCGGCGCCACCTCCGGTCCTCGGTCCGGCCTGGTGGCTGTACGCCGGAGGACCCATCGGGGTGGTCTTCATCAGCGCGGCGGCGGTGCTGGTCCGGGTGCTCGGCGTCCTGGTGTTCGGGCTGTGCGCGATCTCCGGTCAGGTGATCACGGCGGTGCTCGTCGATCTGGTCCTCGCCGACATCGGTGTCGGTGTCCTCACGCTGTCCGGTGCCACCCTCACCCTGGTCGGCGTCGGGGTCGCCACCCTGTCGGGCCGGCACGCCCGGGGCACCCGGATGTGACCTCGGACGCCTCCCTCCCCTACAGTCCCTTCATTCCCCTTTTCACCCGGCGTGCCCTGCTTGCGTTATCTCATATCTGAGATACGGTCGTCGCATGAGCGATGACTACCTCGCCCGGATCGGGAACCTCATCCGCGACGCGCGCAAGCACCGCGGATGGACCCAGAGCCAGCTCGCCGATGTGCTGGGCACCAGCCAGAGTGCGGTCAACCGCATCGAGCGCGGACACCAGAACCTCAGCCTGGAGATGCTGGCGCGGATGGGCGAGGCCCTGGACAGCGAGATCGTCGCGCTCGGTGCCGGACCGACGCACCTGCGGGTCGCCGGCGGCACCCGGCTCTCGGGGAGCATCGATGTCAAGTCCAGCAAGAACGCCGGCGTCGCCCTGCTCTGCGCCTCCCTGCTGAACCAGGGTCGCACCACGCTGCGCAAGCTCGCCCGGATCGAGGAGGTCAACCGCATCCTCGAGGTCCTGAACAGCATCGGGGTGCAGAGCAGGTGGTTAAACGACGACAACGACCTCGAGCTGGTGCCGCCGGCTCAACTCAACCTGGAGAGGATGGACGCCGAGGCGGCCCGGCGTACTCGCTCGGTGATCATGTTCCTCGGCCCGCTGATGCACCGTGAGACCAGCTTCGAGCTGCCGTACGCCGGCGGCTGCGACCTCGGCACCCGCACGGTCGAGCCGCACATGTCCGCACTCAGGCCGTTCGGGCTGGAGGTCAAAGCCACCGAGGGCAGCTACCACGCGTTCGTGAACGGCCAGGTGACGCCCGGGCGTCCGATCGTGCTGACCGAGCGCGGGGACACCGTCACCGAGAACGCCCTGCTGGCGGCCGCCCGGTACGACGGCAGGACCGTCATCCGCAACGCCAGCTCGAACTACATGGTTCAGGACCTGTGCTTCTTCCTGGAGCGCCTCGGGGTCCGCATCGACGGCATCGGCAGCACCACCCTCACCGTGCACGGTGTCACCGAGATCGACCTGGACGTCGACTACGCCCCCTCCGAGGACCCGATCGAGGCGATGAGCCTGCTGGCCGCGGCGATCGTGACGGGTTCGGAGATCACCATCCGGCGTGCGCCGATCGAGTTCCTGGAGATCGAGCTGGCACTGCTCGAGGAGATGGGGTTCGTCTACGAGCGCAGTGACGAGTACACCGCCGCCAACGGGCACACCCGGTTGGTCGACCTGACAACCCAGCCGTCCACGCTGCACGCACCCCTGGACAAGATCCACCCGATGCCGTTCCCGGGTCTCAACATCGACAACCTCCCGTTCTTCGCGGTGATCGCGGCGACGGCGCACGGCCAGACGATGATCCACGACTGGGTCTACGAGAACCGCGCGATCTACCTCACCGAGCTGACCAAGCTCGGCGCCTCTGTCAAGCTGCTCGACCCGCACCGGGTGATGGTGGAGGGACCGACCCGGTGGTCGGGCGCGGAGATGATGTGCCCACCGGCGCTGCGACCGGCGGTGGTGCTGCTGCTGGCGATGCTGGCCGCCCGCGGCACGTCGGTGCTGCGCAGCGTGTACGTCATCAACCGTGGCTACGAGGACCTGGCCGAGCGCCTGAACACCCTCGGAGCGCAGATCGAGACCTTCCGCGACATCTGAGCCAGACGCCGTGTAACCGGGTGTTCTGGGGGCTCCCCAAGGTTTGTGAGCCTCGGAAAGCCCCCACGCGCCATGTAACCGGGTGTTACGGGAAGAGGCGGCGAGACGGCGGCGTACGGCGGTGGGCACGACAGGCGATCTGGCCCGTTCGAGCGGTAGCCGTGGTCACCGCACCGGAGCACGATGTCGGACATGACCGACTACGACTTCTCCGGGCTGCGCGCGATGTAC
>JBOHDD010000037.1:0-6562 GCA_050699155.1 Nocardioidaceae bacterium | reverse complement strand
GACGCGGGCGGCGTCGCTGACCAGCTGCGGCGCGAACGTCAGCGCGACCACGGTGGCGACACCGACCTCGTACAGCGCGGCGGGCACGCAGCGCAGCAGCCGACGGGCACTGGCGAGCGCGTTCGCCGCACCGATGCAGCAGATGATCGTCGCCAGCTGGAGCCCCTCGTAGAACGCCCGCAGCACCGCCTCCGCGGTCACCACCCCGCCGAGCTTCAGCCCTGCCATGAAGTCCGGCAGCGGGATCTCCGGCAGCGTGAACAGCACGGTGACACCCTGCGCGCTGCTCGACAGCACCGCCTGCAGCACGATCCGGATCGCCACGATCAGCAGCGCCAGCTTGAGGAACGCCGTGTAGGAGCTGGCCCAGGGAGCGTCGCCACGGCGGGCCGACACCACGAGCGCGGAGACCGCGAGCACCAGCGCCAGGACCACCGGGTTGGTGGTGCGGCTCGCGGCCGCGGCCAGCCCGATCGCCCACAGCCACCAGGCTCCCGGGTGCAGGGTCCGGGAGTACGACGGGAGATGAACCGCGCGCATCATGTCCAGCCGGTCGAGGGCGGGTGGATGTCAGGCACGGCGACGGGCCACCACCACGGCACCCCCGCCGAGCACGACCACGACCGCGGCGACCCCGACGACGGCGATGCCGCCCGAGCCGCCACCGGACTCGCCGACGGTCTCCTCGCCCGGCATCGCCAGCTGCACCGGCTGCTCCTTCGCCGGCATCGTGACGTCCTGCACCGGGTCGCCGCAGCCCTCGGCCGGGTAGCCGTCGATCGCGCAGATCAGACCGCCCTCGATCCGCAGCGGCTCGACCGACTCCAGGGCCTGCTGGGTGGTGGCGTCGTCGGGAACGACCGCGCAGGCGGCCTCCGCCTGCTGGGGCTGCTCGCCCTCGTTGGCGTCCTGCGTGGTGCCGAAGTCGAGGACGATCGCGATCCGCTTCTTGCCGTCGGCGGGTCGGGTGCCGCCGCAGATCTCCTCGAAGGTCGCGACCGCGCGCGGCGGGCGCTCGGGGTCGGTGGCGGTGGTGGAGGCGAACCGGAAGCCCTCGACGTCGCCGTCCTCGGCCTGGAACTGTGCGGCGCCCTTCTTGGACGCCTCCCACCTGCCGTCGGTGAGGTGGTAGTAGCCCCAGTACTTGAAGCCCTTCTCGGCGTACGCCGGGGAGGCGAACGCCAGGGTGCCGGCCAGTGCGGCCAGCAGGGTGAGGGTGATCGCGGTGAACCTGGCGATGAGCGCCATCAGTGGAGTCCTTACGCTGCACGGTTCCGAGACCGAACCGGACCTCCACTCCCGGACCGGCTGTCGTGCCGCCGGCGCCAGAGGGTCGACCCGGCTCCGCCCCGTAGACCTCGACGGTTGATCGGGAGCCGTTGCCACTCACAGGTGCTCCGGCTCGCCACCGGTGTGGTGGCCTACGGTTGCGGGTCAGCGCCGGATTCCGACCGGCTTCCCCTGCTCGTGGCGTGGTGTCGCTGCCGTGACAGTAGACGCGACGGGGTGAGGCGTCAAAGGATCTGCGCGTTAGGCTCGCCACACCCGGACATGCCGGGCGGACTACGGCGTACACCTGATCGGACGGGAGTGGACTGCTGATGGGCTGGAAGTGGCGCTTCGAGGACTCCGCCGGGGCAGAGGTCTCCCTGGGGGACTACGACGGCCATGAGTTCCCCGCCCAGGGCGATGCCGAGAGCTGGCTCGGTGAGGTGTGGCGGGACCTGGCCGACGCCGGTGCGGACGCCGTACGCCTCTACGAGGACGGCCGTGAGGTGTACGGCCCGATGAGCCTGCACGCCTCCTAGTCAAAACTGCGTGACACGCAGGGTCAGCCGAAGTCGCGGGTGCGCGGCGACTTGGTCTTGGCCGGGTCGCGGATCACGACCGGGTCGACCACCTCGTCGATCTGCTTCAGCAGCTGCGGGTCGAGCGTGACCCCGGCGGCCCTGGCGTTCTCCGTGACCTGCTCCGGGCGGGACGCGCCGATGAGCGCGGTCGACACGTTGGAGTTCTGCAGCACCCACGCGACCGCGAGCTGCGCCAGGGACAGTCCGGCCTCGTCCGCGAGCGGCTTCAGCTCCTGCACCCGGGTGAGTACGTCGTCGTCCAGGAAGCGCTTGATGAAGTCAGCGCCACCCTTCTCGTCGGTCGCCCGAGAACCCGCCGGCAGCTCGGCACCCGGTGCGTACTTGCCGGTCAGCACACCCTGCGCGATCGGTGACCACACCACCTGCCCGATGCCGAGCTTCTGCGAGGTCGGCACGACCTCCTCCTCGATCACCCGCCACAGCATGTTGTACTGCGGCTGGTTGGACACGAACGGGATGTTCAGCTCGCGTGCGAGCCGGTGGCCCTCACGCAGCTCCTCGGCGCGCCACTCCGAGACTCCGATGTAGAGCGCCTTGCCCTGGCGGACCACGTCGGCGAACGCCTCCATGGTCTCCTCGAGCGGGGTGTCGTGGTCGAACCGGTGCGCCTGGTAGACGTCGACGTAGTCGGTCCTCAGCCGTGTCAGCGACGCGTTGATCGACTCGTGGATGTGCTTGCGGGAGAGGCCGCTGTCGTTCGGCCCGCCTGGTCCCGTCGGCCAGTAGACCTTGGTGAAGATCTCCAGCGACTCACGCCGCTCGTGCTCCAGCGCGCGGCCGAGGACCTCCTCGGCCCTGGTGTTCGCGTATACGTCGGCGGTGTCGAAGGTGGTGATGCCCTCGTCGAGCGCCCGCCGTACGCACGCCTTCGCCTGCTCCTCCTCCACCTGCGAGCCGTGCGTCAACCAGTTGCCGTAGGCGATCTCGGAGATCTTGAGACCGCTTGATCCGAGGTGTCGAAATTCCATGCCCACGACCCTACGCAGGTGGGCCAACCGGCTCAGTAGTGGTCGGGCAGCGTCTCCCCGGTCTTGACCTTCGGCTTGGGCATCCGCAGGAACCGCATCTGGCTGCTGCGAAGCACGGTGTAGAACTTGGCGCCGCGGGTGGAGGTGTCGGGGAACCGCACGCTCAGCTGGCGGCCGAACCTCCACACCAGCAGGATGGTGTCCAGCGTGGTGAGCACGATCGTCAGCATCCACGCCATGACGGTGGCGTTGACCGCCCAGGGCGTCTGGATGAAGCTCAGCAGCAGGATCACGACCAGCGCCGGCAGCAGGAACTCCCCGGCACTGCGCCGCGAGTCGACGTAGTCGCGGGCGAACCGGCGCACCGGCCCACGGTCGCGCGCCGGCAGGTAGCGCTCGTCGCCGCTCTGCATGGCCTGCATCCGCTTCTCGCGCTCCGTGCGCGCCCGCTCACGCTGCAGAGCCGCGGCCTGCTTGCGGTCGCGCGGCGGGGTCATCCGCTTCTTCCGGGCCTTCTCGGCCTCACTGCGCCTGGGCGTGGGCCTGCCCTTGCCCTGGAGTCGTTCCGTGGACTCTTCGATGGTCTCGGGCTCGCTCTTCTTCGTCGTACGACGGCCGAACACGGATGCTGCCTCGCTGCCTGCTCCGGCGGGATGGGGTCGCTCCAGCGTACTCGCGGACTCTCCTCGCGCGTGGCCCGAGGCCGACGTAAGGTTGAGTCGACCGCCGCGCACCGGCCGCTCGGTACCCGACACCCAACACCGACCCACACGACACGACTAGAGGGGGCGTCGCTCCAGTCATGAGCATCATGAAGCGCATGGGCCTGATCTTCAGGTCCAAGGCCAACAAGGCACTCGACCGTGCCGAGGACCCGCGAGAGACGCTCGACTACAGCTACCAGAAGCAGCTCGAGCTGCTGCAGAAGGTACGCCGTGGCGTCGCCGACGTGGCGACCAGCCGCAAGCGCCTCGAGCTGCAGATGAACCAGCTCGAGCAGCAGCAGCAGAAGCTGCACGACCAAGCGCAGAAGGCGCTGTCGATGGGGCGCGAGGACCTCGCCCGCGAGGCGTTGACCCGCCGCTCCGGACTGCAGCAGCAGGTCGACTCGCTGCAGCAGCAGCACGCACAGCTGCAGGGTGAGGAGGAGAAGCTCACCATGGCCTCGCAACGGCTGCAGGCGAAGGTGGAGGCGTTCCGCACCCGCAAGGAGTCGATGAAGGCCACCTACACCGCGGCCGAGGCGCAGACCAAGATCGGCGAGGCCTTCTCGGGCATCTCCGAGGAGATGGGCGACGTCGGGTACGCCATGCAGCGGGCCGAGGACAAGACCGCGCAGATGCAGGCCCGCTCCGGCGCGATCGACGAGCTGATCGCCTCCGGCGCCCTCGAGGACGTCAGCACACCCGGCGGGCAGGACGACATCAGCCGCGAGCTGGACTCGATGTCGTCCACTTCCGACGTCGAGCTCGAGCTGGCCCAGATGAGGCAGCAGGTCGGCGGTGGCTCCGAGGCGCCGAAGGAGATCGACTCGCCCGCCGAGGAGGCGACCTCGGGTGCGGCGGAGGAGACGCAGCCGCGCCGTGAGGGGGAGCAGGCATGATCGTGCGCATCCTCGGCGAGGGCCAGTGGAGAGTCGACGACGGCAGGCTGGACGCGTTGAACGAGCTCGACGACAAGGTGGAGCACGCGGTCGACGACGGCGACGAGGCCGCGTTCAGTGCGGCACTGCAGGAGCTGCTGACCGCCGTACGCCGGGGCGGGGCGGCGGTGGCGATCGACGAGCTGGTCGACTCCGACCTGATCCTCCCCCCGACCGACGCCTCGATCGAGGACGTGAAGGACCTGCTCAGTGACGAGGGCCTGATCCCGGGCTGACCCGACCGCGGCGTCGGCATCGGCGGCGAAACGGGCGGGAACATTCGCGGCGGCTTGGGCGTCGTACTGGATAGTTGTTCGACGAGAAGGGCGCGTGACGGTCGCGATGGCGAGCACCAGATTCATCAAGGACCGGGGGCTGACCTCCCGGATGACGCTGGTCATGGTGCTGATGGCCGTGGTCTACCTGGCGTTCATGGCGCTGCTGATCAGCCAGGGCTTCGGCACCGGGTTCATCCTGGTGATCGCCGCCGTGTTCGCGGTCGGGCAGTGGTACTTCTCCGACAAGGTCGCGCTGGCCGCGATGCGCGCACGTCAGGTGACTCCCGAGCAGGCACCGGAGCTGCACGGCATGATCGACCGGCTGTGCACGATGGCCGACATGCCCAAACCGCGGGTCTACATCACCGACACCGACATGCCGAACGCGTTCGCCACCGGGCGCTCGCCGAAGCACTCCGCGGTGTGCGTGACGACCGGGATCATGCGCCGCCTGAGCGCGGAGGAGCTCGAGGGCGTGCTCGCGCATGAGCTGTCGCACGTGGCGCACCGCGACGTCGCCGTGATGACGATCGCGTCGTTCCTCGGTGTGGTCGCCGGCCTGATCACCCGCTGGGGCCTGCTGTTCGGCGGCGGGCGCCGAGACAGCAACGGGCTGCCGTTCCTCGTCATCTGGCTGGCCAGCCTGGTCGTGGCCGCGATCAGCTTCCTGCTCACCAGAGTGCTGTCGCGCTACCGCGAGCTGTGTGCGGACCGATCCGGCGCCTTCCTCACCGGCAAGCCGTCCGCGCTGGCCTCGGCCCTGACCAAGATCTCCGGCGACATCGCCCGGATCCCGACCCGCGACCTGCGGCGGGCCGAGTCGATGAACGCGTTCTTCATCGCACCCGCCATCAAGGGCGCCAGCCTCAACTCGCTGCTGGCCACCCACCCTCCGCTCGAGCAGCGGCTCGACCAGCTGGCGAAGGTCTCCGCCGAGCTGGGCCGGCCGATGTGACGTGCTGATCTGACAGGCTGGCCGACATGGGGTTCATGGACGCGTTGCTGGGTCGCCGCAAACAGCCCAAACCCGACCTCGACCAGCTCTTCGCCGTACCGTCGGCCGCGGTCACCCTGCAGGTCTCGGGTGGCTTCACGCCCACCGGGGTCGGGTCGGTCTGCTACCGCGCCAACGAGGGCGCGGCCTTCGCCACCATGGAGGGCGAGGTGCAGCGGCTGCTCGACGCCGACGGCGGCCCCGCCGTCGAGCGGGTCACCGACAGCTTCGGCTTCACCTGGCTGGTCTGCCGGCAGCAGCCCGACGCCGTGTCCGACCTGGTGACCGAGCTGCATGCGGTCAACCGGGCGCTGGAGGAGGCGGGGTTCGGTACGTCGCTGCTGTGCTCGCTGGTGGCCTTCGAGCACACCGACGGCCGTCGTCTCGGCCTGGTGTACCTCTACAAGCAGGGCACGTTCTACCCGTTCGCCCCGGTCGGTGGCGGACAGGAGCGGCGGGACAACTCCCTCGAGCTGCAGGTGCGGGGACTGCTGTCCAACGACCTGATCGTGGAGTCTGACCTGTCGCGCTGGATGGCGATCTGGGGCGCCCCCGGCGTCTGACCCGTCGCGGAATCGGGCGGGTCAGGGCAGGTCGAGCATCCGCTGCAGGGCGACCGACGCCCAGCGCTCGGTGTCGGGGTCGACGTGGACGCGGTTCACCACTCGCCCCTCGACGAGGCTCTCCAGCGCCCACACGAGGTGCGGCAGGTCGATGCGGTTCATCGTCGAGCAGAAGCACACGGTCCTGTCGAGGAAGACGATCCGCTGCTCCGGGTGCCGCTCGGCCAGGCGCTGCACCAGGTTGAG